>DAIUEM010000050.1:0-10413 GCA_036845105.1 Actinomycetota bacterium
CGAGACCGCGGGCACCGGCGCCGAGGGCCTCAAGCGGGCCGTGGACGCCGCCCCGGACCTGGTCTTCGTCGACCTCGGGCTGCCCGACCTGGACGGGACCGAGGTCATCACCCGCCTCCGGACGTTCTCCGAGGTCCCGGTCATCGTGCTCTCGGTCCGCGACCAGCAGGCGGACAAGGTGGCGGCGCTCGACGCCGGGGCCGACGACTACGTGACGAAGCCGTTCGCGATGGAGGAGCTCCTCGCTCGCCTGCGGGCGACCCTCCGTCGGTCCCATCCCGAGGAGCCCGCGCCGCCGGTGCAGCGCTATGGGGACCTCGAGGTGGACCTGCGCAAGCGGCTCGTGACGCTCGGCGGCGGGCCGGTGCATCTGACGCCCACCGAGTACGGCCTCCTCGAGGCGCTCGTGACGAACCCGGGGAAGCTGCTCACCCACCAGTGGCTGCTCCGCAAGGTCTGGGGACAGGGGTACGGGCAGGAGAGTCATTACCTCCGCGTCTACGTCCGTGCGCTCCGTAAGAAGCTCGGGGACGCGGCGGCGGCGCCCGCGCTCATCCTCACCGAGCCCGGGGTGGGATACCGGTGGATCGGCACCGCCACGGGTTAGCGGGTCCCCGCCCGAACCGTCGCGTGCTTGCCGGGCGTGGCCACTAGAATCGCCCTTCGGATGACCACGCAGACGGAGCCGCGCAGCAGCTCGGGGGACGTGTTCAAGCGGCTGCTCGTCGGCCGGGCGATGTCGAGCCATCGCCTCGAGCACACCCTGCTGCCGAAGGCCCTCGCGCTCCCGGTGTTCGCCTCGGACGCGCTGTCGTCCGTCGCGTACGCGACCGGCGAGATCTTCATCGTCCTGCTGTCGGTCAGCCTCGCGACCAAGCAGTACGTGATGCCGATCTCGATCGCGATCGCGGCGCTCATGGCGGTCGTCGTCACGTCGTACCGTCAGACGGTGCGCGCCTACCCGCGGGGCGGCGGGGCCTACCTGGTAACGAAGGACAACCTCGGGACGTTCCCCGGGTTGGTCGCCGCCGCCGCCCTGCTCGTCGACTACATGATGACCGTGACGGTCTCCATCGTCGCCGGAACCTTCGCGATCGGCTCCGCGTTCCCGTGGGCGAACGACCACCGCGTGATCCTGTCGATCGCGTTCGTGTGGTTCGTGACCGTCGCGAACCTGCGTGGTGCCCGCGAGTCGGGGTTCCTGTTCGCCGTTCCGACCTACGGGTTCGTCCTGTCGATGCTCACCATGATCGGCCTCGGGCTGATCAAGTGCACGGGGGGATGTCCCGCGACCGAGGCGGTCGAGCCGATCCACGGCATCGCGACGACGGCGGGCCCGGTCAGCCTGTTCGTGATCCTCCGGGCGTTCTCGTCCGGCGCAACGGCCCTCACGGGAGTGGAGGCGATCGCGGACGGCGTCCCGGCGTTCCGGCGACCCCAGGCGCGCAACGCCGCCGAGACGCTCGCGATCATGGGGGCGATCGGCATCACGATGTTCCTCGGCATCTCGTGGCTCGCCACCCACATCCCCGGCACGACGGCGAGCGAGGTGCGCTCGGTTCCCGCGCAGATCGGTCACGCGGTGTTCGACGGTGGGATCGGCTTCTACATCGTGCAGTTCTTCAGCGCCGCGATCCTGATCCTCGCGGCGAACACGGCGTTCCAGGACTTTCCCCGCCTGTCGTCGATCCTGGCCCGTGACCGGTTCATGCCCAGGCAGTTCCTGAACCGGGGCGACCGGCTGGTCTTCTCGAACGGGATCGTGGTGCTCGCGACGGTGTCCTCGCTCATGATCTACGCGTTCGACGCGAGCCTCACCCGTCTGATCCAGATGTACGTCATCGGCGTGTTCACGTCCTTCACGCTGTCGCAGTCCGGCATGGTCCGGCACTGGTTGAAGGAGCGTCGCAAGGGCCCCGAGGCGGAGAAGGGGTGGCAGCGCTCGATCGTCATCAACGTCGTCGGGGCGATGACGACCGGTCTCGTGCTGGTGGTCGTCACCTACACGAAGTTCCACGACGGCGGCTGGCTCTCGATGCTGTTCATGGCGATCCTGGTCCCGGTGTTCCTGTCGATCCATCGGCACTACTCGGCGATCATCGATGAGCTCCGTCGGGGGAGGGTCACCGTCGGCGGGACGGGGCTGAACCACGTCGTGCTGCTCGTGACCGGCCTCGACGACGCGGCGGCCGAGGCGGTGGGGTACGTGCGCTCGATCCGCCCCGCCGACCTCCGGGCGGTCTATCCGACGACGACCGGCACGGTGCCGGTCGAGCTCCAGGAGCGGTGGCGGAAGCTCGCGGTCGGGGCTCCCGATCTCGAGCCGCTGCCGATCCGCGGCGGTGACCTCCTGCACGCGGTGCGCCGGTTCATCAAGGGCATCGCGGGAAGGCACCGCGACTTCGTCACGGTCGTCGTGCCGGAGGTCGTGCAGGACGCCAGCCTGGTCTCGTACCTGCTCGGGCATCGGGCGCTCGTGCGCCTCAAGGCCGGGCTCCTGCGCGAGCCGAACGTCGTCGTCGCCGACGTGCCGTTCGGGGCCGGGACGAAGGTGGCGGTCGCGGCGGACGGCCGACCGCTCATCCCAACGAGGACCGTGGCCCTGGTGTTCGTCTCGGCCATCCACGACGCCACGGTCCGGGCCGTGAACTACGCGATGTCGCTCGAGGCGAGCGAGACGCGCGCTGTGTACTTCGACATGGATCCCGAGCAGGATCACCAGATCGAGCGCGAGTGGGCCGAGAAAGGGCTGCAGATCCCGCTCGACATCGTCGAGGCTGCCTTCCGCGACCTGACCGGTCCCATGCTCGAGGAGGTCCGTCGCTACACGGACCGGCCCGACACGCTCGTGATGGTCATCATCCCCGAGGTCGTCGTCTCGAAATGGCGACACATGCTGCTCCACAACCAGAACGCGCTGTTCGTGAAGCGACTCATGCTGTTCGAGCCGCAGGTGGTCCTGGCCTCGGTCCCCTACTCCCTGGACGTGCGGACGTGATGGATCGCCGGACCGCGCTCGAGCTGTGCAGGAGCAAGACGTTGAAGGACACGACCGTCCGCCACCTGGTCTCGGTCGAGGGCGTGATGCGCGCGCTCGCCCGGCGGTTCGGGGAGGACGAGGAGCTGTGGGGCCTCACCGGCCTGTTCCACGATCTGGACCAGGATGTGACCGGCGAGGACGGGGTCGGCCACGCCGAGGTCGCCGCCGGGTGGCTGCGCGAGGCGGGCGTCGACGAGCGGGTCGTCAACGGGGTCCTCGCGCACGCCTACCCCGAGTACCGGACCGACCTGATGTCGAGGGCCGTCGTCCACGCCGACGCGGTCGCGGGCCTGCTCGTGGCCGCCGCGCTCGTGCGGCCCGAGCGCGCCACGGGCATGAAGGTGTCGAGCGTGAAGAAGAAGCTCAAGGAGCGGTCCTTCGCACCCGGGGTGAACCGCGACGAGGTCACGGGGGCCGAGGACGGCATCGGCCTGCCGCTGGACGAGTTCCTGGCGATCGGGATCGAGGGGCTCCAGGAGGTCGCCCCGGAGATCGGCCTCACGGCCCAGGCGTGACGAGCTCGACCGGCAGCAGCTCCACGGCGTAGGTGTCGAGCATCTCGTTCTCGACGCGCCGGACCTCGAGCGCGGTCCCGGCCGCGCTCGGCTGATCGACGTGGCGCTCGCACACGGGCACGAGGTCGCCGCCGCGGTCGAGCACCCGCTCGGGGACGCCGGGGAGCTCGCCCCGCCACAGGCACCACGCGCACACCAGGCGCAGGCGGGCGGGGTACGCGAACTCTGCCCGCCAGCCCTTCGTGTGCTCGATCACCCGGCCCCACATCGCGATCGTCCCCACGACGCCGGCCGACCGGTTCGCGCGCCGGAGCCGGCGAGGGTCCTTCATCGAGTGGATCCCGCAGGTGCAGCCGGGCTCCGGGCTCCGGTGGAACTTCGCGAGCTCGGGGTTGTGGATCATGTACTCACGTTCGTGCGCACCCGAGCACGTGGCGTGGATCGCCACCCCCGGAGGCCAATCCGATCGCGGCGTCGTGGGAGCGATGCGCAGCACGCCCGACGGCGTCCGGTGGAGCCGCCACGCGCGCCACCCCTCGATGGGCTCGGTCGAGTGCTCCTTCGGGTAGGAGCCGAAGAACGCGCGGATCGCCATACAGCCAGCGTACGCCGGGATCCCGCCGACGATGCCCTCGGCCCGGAGGATGCTCGCCCGGCGACGGCCGGCCGGCCTCGGGCTAGCATCGGGCCCGTGCCCTACCGATTCCGCACGATCATCGAGCCGTTCCGGATCCACTCGGTCGAGCCGCTCCGCTTCCTCACGGAGGACGAGCGCAGGCAGAAGATCCGCGAGGCCGGCTACAACCTGTTCCGCCTGCACGCCGACGACGTGCTGATCGACCTGCTGACGGACTCCGGGACCGGGGCGATGAGCCGCGACCAGTGGGCCGCGATCCAGCACGGCGACGAGTCGTACGCGGGCTCGCCCTCCTGGTACACGTTCCTGGAGGCCGTGCAGGAGCTCTTCCCGTTCCCGCACGTGATGCCCACCCACCAGGGCCGCGCGGCCGAGAAGATCCTGTTCGGTGCGATCGGTGGGCCCGGCAAGGTCGTGCCGAACAACACGCACTTCGACACGACCCGCGCGAACGTCGAGTTCACGGGCGCGGAGGCCGTGGACCTGGTGATCCCCGAGGGCCGCGAGCCCCAGACCCTCCATCCGTTCAAGGGCAACATGGATCTCGTCGCGCTCGAGCGCCTGCTCGCCGGGCGCGCCGCGGACGTCCCCGTCGTGTTCGTGACGATCACGAACAACTCGGGCGGCGGCCAGCCGGTCTCCCTCGAGAACCTGCGCGGGGTCCGCGCGCTCTGCGACCGCTTCGGCGTGCCCCTGTTCCTGGACGCGTGCCGGTTCGCCGAGAACGCCTGGTTCATCAAGCTCCGCGAGCCGGGTCAGGCCGACCGGGCGATCCCCGACATCGTGCGCGAGATCGCGGGTCTCGCCGACGGCATGACGATGAGCGCGAAGAAGGACCCGCTCGGGAACATCGGCGGCTGGCTCGCGATGCGCGACGACGTCCTCGCCGAGCGCTGCCGGAGCCTCCTGATCCTCACCGAGGGCTTCGTCACCTACGGCGGGCTCGCCGGGCGCGACCTGGAGGCGATCGCCCAGGGGCTGCGCGAGTGCGTCGACGAGCACTACCTCCGCTACCGGATCCGCTCGACCGAGTACCTGGCCGAGGCGCTCGACCACGCCGGCGTCCCGATCGTGAAGCCGGCGGGCGGGCACGCCGTCTACCTGGACGCCCGCGCGCTCCTGTCCCACGTCCCGCCGCTCGAGTACCCGGGCCAGGCGCTCGCCGTGGCGCTCTACGAGGCGGGCGGTCTCCGCGGCGTCGAGATCGGGACCGTGATGTTCGGACGGCACCCCGACGGGACCGAGCGGCCGGCCTCGATGGACCTCGTGCGCCTCGCGATCCCGCGCCGCACGTACACGCAGAGCCACGTCGACTACGTGATCGAGGTCGTGACGGCGGTCGCCGAGCGCGCCTCCGAGCTCCGTGGGTACCGGATCCTGGATGAGCCGCCGCAGCTCCGCCACTTCACGGCGCGGTTCGAGCCGCTCGGGGCCGGACGGTGATCGAGGCCGCGGGCTGGGGCGCGCTCGGCGCGTCGTCGCTGCTCCTCGGCGCCGTCGTCGCGTTCCGCGTCCGGTTGCGCCGGCGGACCGTCGCGATGGTCATGGCGTTCGGGTCGGGCGTCCTGATCAGCGCCGTCGCCTACGAGCTCGTCGAGGAGGCAGTGCGGGCCTCGGCGAACGGCCTGGCCGTGGCGGCGGGGTTCGCCGGCGGGGCGCTCGTGTTCTTCGCGGGCGACGAGCTCATCGAGCGGCGGGCCGGCGAGAGCGGCGGTGGGCTGGCGATCGTCCTCGGCGCGGTGCTCGACGGGATCCCGGAGTCGGTCGTGATCGGGATCTCGCTGATCGAGGGCGATTCGGTGAGCGTGGCCGTGCTCGTCGCCGTCTTCCTTTCGAACGTGCCCGAGGCGATCTCGGCCTCGACCGACCTCGTGGACGGCGGGTGGTCCAGGCGCTCGGTCGCGCTCCTGTGGTCGGTGGTCGTGCTCGCCTCGGCCGTGTCCGCGCTGCTCGGCTTCGTGCTCCTCCAGGACGCCCCCGGATCGTGGGTCGCGGCGATCCAGGCCTTCGCGGCGGGCGCGATCCTCACGATGCTCGCCGACGAGATGATCCCCGAGGCCTACCGGGAGGCGCGCTCGAGCACGCACCGAAAGGCCGTCGGCCTGGCGACGGCGCTCGGCTTCGCGGTCGCCGCGGCGCTCTCGTTCAACACCTAGGCATCCGGCGCCCGGTGCGGGCGGCGCTCGGCGAGCACGGCCGAAAGCTCGGCGCCGAACAGGTACAGGCCGGTCGTGAACCGGAGCACCACGAGGACGCCGACGACGACGCCGATCGTCCCGTACAGCAGCGTGGCGTTCGCGATGAGGCGGTCGACGACCAGTCCGCCGAGGAGCGTGAACCCCTCCCACGCCGCCGTCATCACGAGCGCACCCGGGACGTACGTGCGCCACGACCGGAGCCCGGGTGTCAGCGCGACGTACGACAGGAGGAACAGGCCGAACTCCAGCGCGGCCGTCGCGGCGAAGGCCAGGATGCGAACGGGCCACTCGAGGGCGCCGGGAGCATCGACGCCGGCGATGAGCCCGGTGACGACCGGCAGGGCGCCGACGACGATCACGAGGCCGAGCGTGGTGCCGACCGCGCGGAGCAGCAGCCGCCCGGCCGGCCCGGACGGGGAGCGGAAGACGATCCCGAGCGCCCGCGCCGTGCGACGGGCCAGAGCCGAGGCCGTCCACAGCAACCCCAGGAAGCTCACGATGCCGAGCACGACCCCGCCCTTCACGAGGTTGTCGAACTGCTCCTCGGCGTCCTCGACGACGTCGACCGAGGTCGCACGCGCCACGAGCCCGTAGACCGACAGGGCGACGAGCGACAGGGCCAGGGTCGACAGGAAGAGCTGGTAGGCGAGGGCGGCGGCGTGCGTCGAGACGTCGTCCTCGGCCGACCGCACGAGCACCGCGCGGACCACCCGGGCCGGCGGCCACTGCGCTAGGGTTCCCCGCATCGGCACAAGCATGACAGCGAGGGGACGGTGCCAGCGTGAACATCCGACCGGCCACGGGCGATGACGACGAGTTCCTGAGGAAGATGCTCTACGAGGCCGCCGCCTGGAACCCCGACTGGCCGCGCGAGCAGGTCATCGAGGCACTGTCGGACCCGGTGCTCGAGCGGTTCCACCGGGACTGGGGTCGGCCGGGGGACTTCGGCGTGATCGCCGAGCTCGAGGGGGTGCCGGTCGGCGCCGCGTGGTTCCGGCTGTTCACCGCCGACGAGCCCGGGCACGGGTTCGTGGACGAGGACACGCCCGAGCTCGGCATCGCGGTCGTCCCGCTGCATCGGCGCAAGGGGATCGGCGAGACCCTGCTCCGGGCGCTGATCTCGGAGGCCCGCCAGCAGGGCATCAAGGCGCTCTCCCTCTCGGTCGCGCCGCACAACCGCTCGCGCATGATGTACGAGCGGACAGGGTTCGAGAAGGTCGGCGAGGAGGGCGGGAGTTGGACCATGCGACTCGAGCTCCACTGAGCCGAGCGCTCGGCCTCAGGCGTCCTCGGTCGCGTCCGCCGGCACCGCCGTCCGCTCGGCCTCCTCGGCACGGATCATGCGGATCCGATGCCAGACGAACCAGACGACCGCCAGGAGAACGGCGATCGCGACCGCCCATGAGATCGGCCGGAGGATCCGCTCGACCGTCTCCCACCGTTCGCCGAGCTCGTAGCCGAGCCACGTGAGCGCGAGTGACCACGGCAGGCAGCCGAGCACCGTGAACACCGTGAACTTCCAGAACGGCATCCGCACGACGCCCGCGGGCAGGCTGATGAACGTCCGCACGACCGGCAGGAGCCGGCCGAAGAACACCGCGGCCTCGCCGTAGCGCTCGAACCAGTCGTGGGCGCGGTCGACCTCGTGCGGGCGGATCAGCACGTAGCGCCCCCAGCGGGCGACGAACGGGCGGCCCCCGACGTAGCCGACCCAATAGGCGATCCAGGACCCGACGAGGTTGCCGAGCGTCCCCGCCACGACCACGGGCCAGAACTCCAGCTGGAGCTCGGGCGCGAGGAAGGTCGCCGAGACCAGCGCGCCCCCGAACACCATCGTGACCTCGCTCGGGATCGGGATGCAGGCCGACTCGAGCACCATGAGCACGAAGATCGCCGCATACCCGTAGGAGGCGACGTTGTCGATGATGAGCTGCGTGAGCCAGTCGAGCAGGGGGAGCTCCGAGGATCCGGGGACGGGACCGAGGGTATCACCGGCCCCCGGAACCCCCGTACCGAGGTTGCGCCCGAGGAGTACCCTGCCGCCGATGATGCCGGGGATGACACGAGGGGCTGGTACCCTGCGGCGCTGGAGGCCCGCCGGACGTGCGGGACCTCGCATCCCCCCGACCCGACGAGGCAGGCGGTAGCGTGGCGAAGACCCTGGTGGTCGTCGAGTCGCCTGCGAAGGCGAAGACGATCGAGCGATATCTGGGGCCGGACTACTCGGTCCGGGCCTCCTACGGCCACATCCGCGATCTGCCGAAGAGCGAGCTCGGCGTGGACGTGGAGCGCGACTTCCGGGTCACCTACCAGGTCCCCGAGGACTCGAAGCGGCACGTCGCCGAGCTGAAGAAGGCCCTGAAGGCGTCGCAGGACCTGGTCCTCGCGACCGACTACGACCGCGAGGGCGAGGCGATCGCCTTCCACGTGGCCTCGCTCCTCGGGGTCGACCCCGGGCGGGCGAAGCGCGTCACGTTCACCGAGATCACGCGGGACGCGATCCTCGAGTCCTTCGCCCACCCGCGCGAGATCGACCTGAAGCTCTTCGATGCGCAGGAGGCTCGACGGGTGCTCGACCGGCTGGTCGGCTACAAGATCAGCCCGATCCTGTGGCGGCGCGTCCGCCCGGGCCTGTCGGCCGGCCGCGTCCAATCGGTCGCCGTCCGCCTGATCGTCGAGCGCGAGCGCGAGATCCGCGCGTTCGTCCCCGTCGAGTACTGGAGCGTCGACGTCCGGCTCGCGCCCGACGGCGACGAGCACGCGTTCCTCGCGCGGCTCACCCGGGTTCCGGAGGGCAAGCTCGCGACCTCGCCCGACAAGAAGGGCATCGTGCTCCGCGCGGAGGCCCAGGCGCATACGCACGTCGAGCGCCTGCGCCGGGCCACGTACCGCGTCGCGAACGTGGAGCGCAAGGAGCGCAAGCGCTCGCCGGCCCCGCCGTTCACGACGTCGACCCTCCAGCAGGAGGCGGCGCGCAAGCTCGGGTTCGGCGCGCGCAAGACGATGACGCTCGCGCAGCGGCTGTACGAGGGCGTGGACATCGCCGGCGAGGGGACGGTCGGCCTCATCACGTACATCCGGACCGATTCCGTGAACCTCGCCGAGTCCGCCCTGCGCGAGATCGCCGGTTTCATCCGCACCGAGTACCCGCCCGAGTACTCGCTCGCCGAGCCGCGCCGCTACCGGACCCGCTCGCGCAACGCGCAGGAGGCGCACGAGGCGATCCGCCCGACCTCCGTGCTGCGGCACCCGGCGCGGGTGGCCTCGGCGCTCGACCGCGACCGGCTCCGGCTGTACACGCTGATCTGGCAACGGACCGTGGCGAGCCAGATGGCCGAGGCCCGTTTCAACCAGGTCGGCGTCGACGTGGAGGCCTCGGTCGACGCGCTGACGTACGGGCTACGCGCGACCGGGCAGACGCTGCTGTTCGACGGGTTCATCCGCGTCTACCGGGAGGGCCGCGACGAGGGTCCCGACGAGGACGCCGAGGCCCGGCTGCCCGAGCTGACCGTCGACCGGCTCCTGCGGATGCTCGACATCCTGCCCGAGCAGCACTTCACGCAGCCGCCCCCCCGGTTCACGGAGGCCTCGCTCGTCAAGACGCTCGAGGAGCTTGGGATCGGTCGGCCGTCCACGTACGCGTCGATCATCTCGACGATCCAGGACCGCGGCTACGTCCGCCTGCAGGACAAGCGCTTCTACCCCGAGGACGTCGCCGAGGTGGTGACCGACAAGCTCGTCGAGCACTTCCCCGAGATCGTGAACGTGAACTTCACCGCGAAGATGGAGGAGGAGCTCGACCTCATCGCCGAGGGCGGGACCGTCCGAACCCGCGTGCTCGGCGAGTTCTGGGAGCCGTTCAGCGAGGACCTCGAGCGCGCCGAGGAGAAGTTCGAGCGCTACGTCGAGGAGCTCGACGAGGACTGCCCCCGGTGCATCGAGGAGGGACGGACGCCGCCGGGCCGCCTCCAGATCCGCCTCGGCCGGTACGGACGGTTCATCGGCTGCACCCGCTACGCGCCC
>DAIUEM010000051.1:0-10381 GCA_036845105.1 Actinomycetota bacterium
CGTCTACGACGAGGCCAAGCGCTTCGCCGAGGCCGCCACGATGGCCTACCACCGGGCGCGGGGTATGCGCGTGCAGATCATCCGCATCTTCAATACGTACGGGCCGAGGATGCGCCTGGACGACGGGCGGGCGGTCCCGAACTTCGTCACCCAGGCGATGCGCGGCGAGCCGCTCACCGTCCACGGCGACGGGAGCCAGACGCGGTCGCTCTGCTACGTCGACGACCTGATCGAGGGCATCTGGCGGATGCTGGGCTCGGACCTGACCGGCCCGGTCAACCTGGGCAACCCGAACGAGGTGACGGTCCTCGAGCTCGCCGAGCTCGTGCGCTCCATCACCGGGAGCCGCTCCGAGATCGTCTTCACCGAGCGCCCCGTGGACGACCCCGAGGTGCGCCGCCCCGACATCTCCCTCGCCAGGGCGGAGCTCGGATGGGAGCCGGTCGTCACGCTCGCCGAGGGCCTGGCCAGGACGATCGCGGCGTTCGACCCGACGTCCGGGGGCGCCGCCGCGGCCACGCCGACCGGCGGCCGCTAGGCGCGGGGCTCAGCTCCGGTCGCCCCGGAAGACGACCTCGAGCGTCCGGAACAGGATCAGGATGTCGCCCCACAGCGACCGGTTCTCGATGTACGAGTTGTCGAAGCGGGCGCGCTCGGGGATCGAGTCGATGTCGCGGCTCCGGCCGTGGACCTGCGCGAGCCCGGTGATGCCGCCCTCGACACGCGTCCGGTCGGCGTAGGTCGGGACCGAGGCGCTGAAGGCCTCGGCGAAGTGGGGCTGCTCGGGGCGGGGACCGACGAGGGACATGTCGCCCCGCAGGACGTTGAACAGCTGCGGGAGCTCGTCGATGCTCGTGCGTCGCAGCACCTTGCCGACCGAGGTCACGCGATGGTGCTCGATCGTCCAGCTCGGCTCGGACTCCTCGTCGACGGTCATCGTGCGGAACTTCAGCATCTCGAACGGCTCGCCGCGCTTGCCGACACGCAACTGCCGGAACAGGACCGGCCCCTTGCTGGTCGTCTTGATGGCCACGGCCGAGACGAGTAGGACCGGGGAGAGCAGGACGAGCAGGAACGTCGCGACGGCGATGTCGAAGACGCGCTTGGAGACACGCGGGAGCGCCCGGAACGCCGGACGGCGAAGGTGGACGAGCGGGATGCCTCGGAGGTCGTCGGCCGCGCCGTGCGGGATCGACCCGAGCTCGAAGAACCGGGGCACGATGTGGACCTCGATCCGCAGGGTCTCGAGGCTCCGCAGCAGCGCCGCCATGTCGCGGTCCTTGCCGCGCCCGAACGCCACCACGATCCGGTGGACGTTGAACTCCTCGACCACGCGCTCGAGGTCGTGCGGCCCGCCGAGCAAGGGGTAGGGCAGCTCCTCCGCGGTCGGACCGTCGATGAAGCCGATCGGATCCAGGCCGTACTCGGGGTGCCGCTCGAGCGCCATCGCCAGCTCGACGCCGAGCGGGCCGGTCCCGACGACGAGCGCCCGCTCCGAGATGAGGCGCCGGGACTTCGCTGCCCGGCTGACCGCGTACGCGATGGCGCGGCCGAACAGCACCATCAGCGCGCCGAGCGAGCCCGCCACGACCGTCCGGTCGAGGTCACGCACGGGCCCGAACCACGGGACGACGTCGACGGAGGCGAACCAGACGAGGACGAGCAGCGGGACGCCGACCCGCCCGAGCAGCCATCCCATCTCGTGCCCGACCCGGGGATCCAGGCGGTAGGCCCGCGACGTGTCCACGTTCAGGACCAGGAACGTGAGGATGGCGGCCGCGATGAAGACGGGGTCCCCGCCCGAGACGACGACGACGGCGAGCAGTGCGACGCCGTCCAGCGCTGGGACGAGACTGAGTGCGAGCGGCCGGGGGGAGACCCGACCGCGTGCCGGTACCTCGATCTCGAGCTTGCGGAGCGCCGCCAACGTACCCCCTACCGGTCGCGCGGGGTGTGGTTCGGGTGGCCAAGGGCCCGAACCCCGTCGCGGTATGTGCCGCGGCCAGTCTCGCCTTCCGGTTCGCGATGGCACATCTGGCGATTGGGGTAGAAAACGTCACACCGTCCATACGACGACCTGCGTGCCCCCACGAAGGCGGCTACCAGCGGCGATCCTCGCGAGGGCCACCGGCCTCATGCACACGAGGGACCTGGGATACGTCGCCGCACGCATGCGTGGTTGAGGTCCTCTCCCTATCTTCGGGTGACCATGACCATGCCCGAGGAGGTCGCCGACCTCCGTGACCAGTCGCGTCCCGACGTCGTGAGCGCTTTCAGCGTCGACGTCGAGGACTACTTCCACGTCGAGGCGTTCCGGGGGGTCGTTGAGCCCGACGACTGGGGCTCCATGGAGCAGCGGGTCGAGCCGAACACGCGGCGGCTGCTCGCGCTGCTCGACGAGTTCGGCGTCCAGGGGACCTTCTTCGTCCTCGGCTGGGTGGCCGAGCGACGGCCCGAGCTCGTGAAGGACATCCTCGCCGCCGGCCACGAGGTCGGCATCCACGGCTACGACCACCGGCCGATCACCGCGATGAGCCCTCCGGCGTTCCGGGAGGACATCCGTCGTGCGAAGGGCATCGTCGAGGACATCACGGGCGAGGCCGTGCTCGGGTACCGGGCGCCGACCTACTCGGTCGTGAAGGACACGCTGTGGGCGCTCGACGTCATGCTCGAGGAGGGGCTGCGGTACGACTCGTCGGTGTTCCCGATCGTCCACGACCGGTACGGCATCCCCGACGCGGCGCGGTACCCGTGGGTCGAGGAGCGGGGCGGCGCGGACCTCGTGGAGTTCCCGATCTCGACCGTCCGGCTGCTCGGCAGGAACCTGCCCTTCGTCGGCGGCGGGTACCTGCGGCTGCTCCCGATGGGCTACGTGCGGTGGGGCATGCGCCGCGTGACGCGCTCGGAGGGCCGGCCCACGATGCTGTACGTGCACCCGTGGGAGATCGACCCGGGCCAGCCGGTCCTTCCGGTCGGACGGCTCGCCGCGTACCGCCACTACCACGGGCTAGGAAGGGTGGAGGACCGGCTGCGTCGGCTGCTGCGGGAGTTCCGGTTCGGCACCGTCCGCTCCGTGCTCGGGCTCGCCTGACGATGACCGACGGCACGCGCCCCTTCCTCGTCGAGATCACCGGCGTCGCCGGCTCGGGCAAGTCGACGCTCGCCCGTCACCTCGCGGACGACTCCGCCGACGCGCGGATCGCCGAGTTCATCCACACCCGCATCCCCCGGCACCTCGCCCACATGGTCCTCAGCATCCCGCGGCTCCTGCCGATCCTGGCCCGCAACCTGGTGATGCCGCCACGGCTCAGCTGGGCCGACGTCAAGCTCCTCGTCTACGTCGCCGAGTGGGACCGCTTCCTGCGCGCCCGGGCCGAGTACCGCCACGGCCTCACGCTGTTCGACCAGGGCCCGGTCTACGCGCTCGTGCGGCTCCGGGCCCAGGGCAAGGGCGTCACGAGGAGCGCGGCCTTCACCCGGTGGTGGGACGGGGCCCTCGAGCGGTGGGCGGGAGCGCTCGCCGCCGTCGTCTACCTGGACGCGAGCGACCCGGTCCTCCTCGAGCGCATCGATGGCCGCGCGCAGGCCCACGCGACGAAGGGACAGCCCGAGGACGCCGCCCGCGGGTTCCTCGAGCGGTACCGTCGCCTGTTCGAGGAGGCGCTCGGCCGGCTCGACCGCGCCGGGGGGCCGCAGGTCGTGCGCGTCGACAGCGGCGCGACCTCCGCCGACCGGATCGCAGCCGACGTCCGCGCGGCGCTGGCCGGTCGCACGGTCAAGAGCGAGGGGCGACCATGACGACCGGCGCCGCGGCGGGCCGGCCGATCCGGGTGCTGCACCTGATCCTGATGCTCGGCGAGACCAACAGCCAGTACAACGAGCACTGCCTGCCGATGCTCGGGGCGCGCGAGCTCACGCTCGTCACGTTCCACGCGCCGAGGCTCACGCCGCCGCCCCAGATCGCCCTGTTCGCCGGGGACGGCACGGTGCGGGGGTTCCTCCGCGCGCTCCGCGCCGCTCTGGACGCCGGCCGGTACGACGTGATCCACGGGCACGCCCCGGAGTCGGCGGCGATGCTCGTGTTCGCGCTCGTCCTGTGGGGGCGGATCCGGCGGCTGCGGCCGTCGCTCGCGTACACCGTCCACGACTCGTTCTACGACTACAGCCTGCGGAACCAGGCCCTCATGCTGGTCACGCTCGGGGCGTTCCGCCGGGTCGTGTTCTGCAGCCGCGCCGCCTACGACAGCTTCCCTCGCCTGTGGCGATGGCTCGTTCGGGACCGGTGGCGGGTCGTGCAGAACGGCGCGGACTTCGACCGGGTCGGCCGCGTCCTCGCCGCGTCGCCGCCCCCCGACCGAGACGCGTTCACGGTGATCTCGGTCGGGCGCCTCGAGAAGGTCAAGGATCCGCTCACGGTCCTCGATGCGTTCGCGTCGGGCGCGGGACCCGAGGACCGGCTCGTGTTCGTCGGGGCCGGCGCGCAGGCGGCCGCGCTCGAGGCTCGCAGCCGGGCGCTCGGGGTGCAGGACGGGGTCGAGCTCACCGGGCTCATCGCCCGCGACGAGGTGTTCCGCCGATGCGCCGCGGCCGACCTGTTCGTTTCGACCTCGCACGGCGAGGGGCTCCCGGTCGCCGTGATGGAGGTCATGGCGGCGGGCTGCCCGGCCGTCCTGTCGGACATCCCGCCGCATCGCGAGCTCCTCGAGGGCACCGACGTCGTCCCGCTCGTGCCGATCGGCGACGTGGAGGGGTTCGCCCGCGAGATCCGGCGGTTCCGGGACATGCCCGCCGAGGGCCGGCTCGAGGTCGCCCGTCGGGGCCGCGAGCACGTCACCACCCGGTTCCCGCTGTCCGCGATGCACGCCGGCTACGACGAGGTCTACGCAGAGCTCGCCCGCCTCGACGCCCCGAGCACCCGGGTCCCATGATCGTCGAGTTCGTCGGTGGCAGCGGCGCGGGCAAGACGACCCTCCTCGAGCTCGTCCGTCGGCGTGCGGGCGCGACCGGCCGGGTGGTCTCGACCGCCGAGCTCGTGATGGACCGGTCCGGGCGGCGCTGGATCACGAACCCGACGGCCATGAACCTGGTCGCCGACGCGACGGTACTCCCGTCCTTCCTCCGCGGACCGGGCCGTGACCGCGTCTTCGTGCGCTTCGCGTTCGACCGGCTGCGGCGTCACGCGCCGTCGCGGTTCGCGAAGGTCAACTACCTGCGCGAGGTCGTGCGCGACGTCGGCAAGCACGAGCTCGCCGCGCGGGCGGCGGCGGACGCGACGGTCCTCGTGGACGAGGGCGCGGTGCTCACGGCCGCGCACCTGTTCGTGTACAGCACCGGGAGCCTCCGCCAGCCCGAGCTCGACCGCTTCGCAGAGCTCGTGCCGCTGCCCGACCGCATCATCTACGTCACGGCCCCGGTCGGCGTGTTGGTCGAGCGCTCGATGCGGCGGCGGGACCGCCGGCGCGAGCTCGCCACGGCCGACCGGGCGGAGGTCGAGCGGTGGACCGCGCGCGCCGCCGAGGTCTTCGACCGGGTCCTGTCGGCACCGCGGCTCCGCGCTCGCACGCTCGTCGTCGACAACTCGGACGACTCGGCGGAGGGCCGCGAGGCGGCGGTCGACCGGATCATGACGTTCATCCACGGCCGGACGCCGGGCGACGACGCCCCCGACCCCTCGGCCCCGGCCGCGACGCGGGAGGCGTAGGCGATGGTGCCGACGATCCGGCGGCTGCTCGAGCGCCTCGACGAGGCCGGGATCCGCCAGTGCCACTGGAAGAGCAACTGGGCGCTCGCCGAGACGCTGGAGGGCGCGACCGACATCGACCTGCTGATCCACCGGCAGGACGCGCAGCGCTTCCGCGAGGTCCTGACCGAGCTCCGCTTCGAGCCCTCGATCGAGGCCGGCGTCCAGGCGATCCCCTCGACCGAGCACCACGTGACGCTCGACGAGGAGACCGGCACGCTCGTCCACGTCCACGCGTACTACCGCGTCATCACCGGCGAGAGCCTGGCGAAGAACTACCGCCTGCCGATCGAGGACATGCTGCTCTCGAACACCCGTCGCGAGGGCATCGTCACGGTCCCGACGAGGGGCGCCGAGCTCATCGTGTTCGTCCTCCGGATGATGGTGAAGCACACGACCGCGATCGAGCTGACGCTCCTCGCGCGGCAGACCCGGCAGCTCCGCAGCGAGGTCGCGTGGCTCGTGACCGACGACGCGGTCGAGGAGGCCGGCAAGCTCCTGCCGGTGTGGCTGCCGCACCTCGGCGACGGGCTGTTCCGCGAGGCCGTCGAGTCCCTGCGGGCACCGGCGCCGATCGGGCGACGGGTCGTCCTCGGCTTCCGGGTCCGCCGCCGTCTCCGTGGCTACGCGCGACGACCGGCCGTGCGCGCCCGGGCGGTCGAGGCGTCGAAGTTCGCAGGCGTCGTCTCGCACCGGCTGACCGGCTCCAGCAAGAAGCTCACCCCGGGCGGCGGCGGCGGCGTGATCGCCTTCGTGGGCTCGGAGGCGACCGGCAAGTCGACCATCATCGACCGGATGCACCGGTGGCTCGCAGAGAGCTACACGGTGCGCCGCGTCCACGCCGGCAAGCCGCCGGCCACGGCGCTCACGTACCTGCCGCACGTCCTGCTCCCGACGTTGCGTACGATGTTCCCCGACCAGCGTTCGACCCGGGTCGAGCGCCAGACCCGGGGTCCCGAGATCGCGCCCCGGCGGACCTACCCGCTGATGTTCGGGCTGCGGTCGGTGATGCTCGCCTACGAGCGCCGGGCGCTGCTCACCAGGGCGTTCGCCCGGTCGGCCAACGGCACGATCGTCCTGTGCGACCGGTATCCGTCGTCGCGAAGCGGCGCGCCCGACGGCCCGCAGCTCGGTCACCTCCCGGCACCCGACCCCCTCCGCCGCCGGCTGACGGCCCTCGAGACCCGCCTGTACGAGGACGTCCCACCGCCCGACCTCGTCGTCCACCTGACGGCCCCGCTCGACGTGACGCTCGCGCGGAACGCGGCGCGCGACAAGACCGAGCCCGAGGACTACGTGCGGTTCCGGCACGCCCTCAGCTCGAGCCTGGAGTTCGACGGCGCGCCCGTCCGCCGGGTCGCCACCGACCGGCCGCTCGAGGAGGTCGTCCGAGAGGTGAGAGAGGCGATATGGGAGACGCTGTGAGCGTGCGCGATCAGCCGGACGGACCCGGGCGGACCAGGGCGGCGCGGGTCCCCACGTTCGTCACGATCGGCGCCGCGAAGGCCGGCACCACCGCGCTCTACTGGTACCTCGCCGAGCACCCCCAGGTCTTCATGAGCCCGATGAAGGAGACGAACTTCTTCGCGTACGGGATCGACGAGCGCGGCGAGCTGCTCTACGGGGACCCCGACCACCACCACTTCCGCGTGCGCACGTGGGCCGAGTACGAGGCCCTGTTCGCGGACGCCGGCGACGCCCTCGCGGTCGGGGAGGTCTCCCCGATCTACCTGGAGTGCCCGCAGGCGGCGGGCCGGATCCGGGACCGCCTGCCCGAGGCCCGGATCGTCTGCGGCCTCCGCGAGCCCGTCGATCGCGCGTACTCCGACTACCTGATGTACCTGCGGAGCCGGGGGCGCCGCCTCGACCCCGACCGGGACCTGACGCCGGGCTCCGAGTGGGCGCGCCCGGACTCGCACTGGATGGCGATCGGCCGGTACCACGAGATGCTCTCCCGGTACTACGACGCGTTCCCCCATGAGCGGATCCACGTGTTCCTGTTCGACGACCTGAAGCGGGACACCGTCGGCGTCCTGCGCGAGCTCTACCGATTCCTGGGCGTCGACCCCGACTTCCGCCCGGACCTCGAGACGCCGCACAACGTCGGCGGGATGCCGGCGAGCATGGGGCTCGAGCGGCTGCTCACCAGCCACCGGCTCCAGTCGATGCTCGAGCCCCTGATCCCGAGACGGGTCGCCGACCGCGTCCGCAGGATCCGGACCCGGAACCTCCGGCGGGCGCCGTCGCTGCCGCCGGCGCTCCGCGCCGAGCTCCTCGACCGGTTCCGCGACGACATCGCCAAGACGTCCGAGCTGATCGGCCGGAGCCTGGACGTCTGGCTCGAGCCCGACGCCGCCTGAGCGTTCTGGGAGGTCCGCCCTCGCGCGGTCTCAGCCCCCGAACCCCATCCGCCGGAGCCTGCGGTCGGTCATCTGGCTGCACGAGCGGCCGGCGTTGACGCAGTGCTTGACGAGGAACCGCAGCGCCTTCTGATCCTTCCAGGTGTTCCAGAAGTCCGCGTGGAGGCTCTGGCCGGACGCGTCGTCACCGTCGTCGGAGACGAGGGTGTAGCCCTCGGCGTTGCGCACGTCGTACTCGACGTGGAGCCGGAGCCTCGGCATCGCGATCCACCCGCGCCTGCACTCGGGCGTGCCGAAGCGCATGTGCGAGATGTGGTCGGCCGAGTCGCGGCGCTCGCCGTCCCAGCAGTCGGGGAAGTGGATGTGCGCGCTCACGTTGTGCCCCGTGCCCGAGCAATCGGGAGGCGACGGGACATACGGGTCGGTGTCGCCGCACGCCCACGAGAGCGAG
Source organism: Actinomycetota bacterium (assembly GCA_036845105.1). GTDB lineage: Bacteria > Actinomycetota > UBA4738 > UBA4738 > HRBIN12 > HRBIN12. Next base: position 8,552 of record DAIUEM010000051.1, read on the forward strand.
CGCTGCGAGCGAGACGGCGCCGGCGGGTTCATCGTGTCTCCCCCGGTGATCACCTTCAGGCTGGCGGGGAACGCGCGCACCCGCGTGTCCGCCGCGGCCCGGTAGTAGATCAGGACCTTCCGGATCGGCACCGGGTCCCCGCGACCGTCGAGGAGCGCCGGGATCCAGTAGCCGGACGTGTCCCTGGACAGTGCGCAGGTCGTCCCCGCGCGGGTCATCGAGCGGAACGTGCTGTCGAAGGCCGTGCTCTTGTTCGCGATGAACTCGTGCAGGTGCGCCATCCCCTCGTGCCCGGGATGGACGATGGGGTCGTCCTGCGACCGGTGCGACTGCCGGCACAGGATGTTGAAGAAGCCGTCGCCGACGGCGTGGGCCGACGGGACGGCGGGGACGAGGGCGGCGAGGGTGAGGAGCGCGAGGGCGACCGCTCTGCGCAAGGCGGCTCTCCTTCCGTCGGGTGGCGGGGCCGAGAGGCCGGCAAGCCCCGTAGCCTGCCCCGCCCCGACGGGGGATGTCAAACCCCCGTCAGCCGAGCAGCCCGCGGGCGATCCCTCCGCCCCACCGGCTCCGGTACAGGCGGAGCGCCGGCCGATGCACGAGGCGTTGCTTCGCGCCGTAGGCCGCGAGCCCGGCCCGGCGGAACCCGTGCGCGGCGCGGCCGAGCTCGGCCACGGCGCCGTCGAGCCCGTTGCCGTACTCCCGCTGGAGCGCCGGGTAGAGCTCGCGCAGGACGTAGTCGTACAGCTCGAGGTCCGCCCGGTTCGCCTCGACGATCATCTGCCTGGTGACGGGGTCCGAGAGCAGATCCTTGGCGATCCTCGAGCTCTTCGCGACGTTCGCCCGCTCGTAGCGGATGTCGAGGTCGGGCGCTCGGAGCCCCCGCAGGAGCACCATCGACTCGTCGAAGCGCTCGGTGAGGCCCACGAACATCTCGCGCTTCTCGATCGTGGCGATCGCGTCCGCGGCGCTCGTCGTGCCGCCGACGCGCTGGGTCTGCGCGTCGCGGACCCAGTCGTTGCGGATCCAGTCCTCGAACACCCGCTCCTTCTTGCGGTAGTCGAGCTGGTACTGGAACCGGGACGCGCACATCGAGAGCGGCTCGCGCAGGAACGTCAGGTACCGGAGCTCGGTCCCCGGCTCCTCGAGGTCCGCGTACCCGGTGACGCGGTGCCCCGCGATGCTCGCGAGCCTCGGGTACAGCCGACGGACCCGACGCAGGTCCGGCGTCGAGAACGGCGGATCCTCCCACGGCCCGTGCCAGGGCTCGACGTCGCAGTGCCGCGCGCCGTACGAGCTCCGGAGGATCTGCCGCACGGTCGTGCCGGCGGTCTTGTTGATGTGGACGAAGACGAGGAGGGAGCGCTCGGTCACGGCCACGCGTACCCGAGCCCATGGCTCACCGAGGCCGTGGCGCGGGCGATCACGCGCAGGTCGGCCTCGGTGAGGGTCCGCTTCCACGCGTCGTCCTCGCGGATCTCGCCGACGCCCTTCAGCCGCATCGAGTTCCCGATCACGTGGTGCTCCACGGTCCCGAGGTCCGTGGGGAGCGCCGACGGCTCCACCCCGACGAACGCGGCGATCCGGTCCAGCGTGCCCTGCGGGTCGGCGCACAGGTCCTCGTAGCGCAGCCGCATCCACGTCTCGGGCGCGAACCCCTCGCGCACGCGATCGGCCTCGCGGTTGTAGTGGCGCCACTGTCGCGCGGCCGTCGCGATGTCGACGCCGGTGTGCTTCACGATGCTCGCGGTGTTCCCCCGCGGGTCCCGGACGAGGTGGATGACCTTCACGTCGAGGGTCGGGTCGCCCTGCAGGTACCGGGGGCGCTGATGG
>DAIUEM010000052.1:0-3068 GCA_036845105.1 Actinomycetota bacterium
CGACATCGACCTGCTGGCCGACTCGATCGGGGAGGTGACCCGATGAGCGGCGACGTCGCGGACCGCGGAGCCTGGCCGATCGGGCCGAAGCCGCCGCTCCGCCGGTTCCACCAGGCCCGCTGGGAAGAGCCGGTGATCTTCGAGCTCTCGCAGCCCGGCGCCCGCGGCGTGCTGCCGCCGGCCGTCGAGCCGGGGATCCGCGAGGCCGTCGGCGACCCTGCCGCGGCGCTGCCGGCTTCGGTGCGCCGGACCACCCCGCCCGGGCTCCCCGAGCTCGCCCAGCTGCACGTCGTCCGTCACTACGCGCGGCTGTCGCAGGAGAACCTGGGCGTCGATCTCAACGTGGACGTCGGACAGGGCACGTGCACGATGAAGTACTCGCCGAAGGTGAACGACCAGCTCGCGCGGAGCCCGAAGCTCGCGGACCTGCACCCGCTCCAGGACGCGTCGACGACGCAAGGGATCCTCGAGATCATGTGGCGGCTCGAGCAGCTGCTGAAGGCGATCTCGGGCATGGACCGGTTCACGCTGCAGCCGGGGGCGGGCTCGGCCGCGATCTACGCGAACGTGGCGATGATCCGCGCGTACCACGCTTCTCGCGGTGACGACACGCGCGACGAGGTGATCACGACGATCTTCTCGCACCCCTCGAACGCGGCGTGCGCGAAGACGGCGGGCTTCCGCGTCATCACGCTGTACCCGGACGCCGACGGCTACCCGGACCTGGACGGCCTGAGGGCGGCGGTGTCCGAACGGACGGCCGCGCTGCTCATCACGAACCCGGAGGACACGGGGATCTTCAACCCGAAGATCGACGACTTCGTCCGGGTCGTGCACGAGGCCGGCGGGCTCTGCGCGTACGACCAGGCGAACGCGAACGGGATCCTCGGGATCACGCGCGCGCGGGACGCGGGCTTCGACCTGTGCCACTTCAACCTGCACAAGACGTTCTCCACGCCCCACGCGTGCGGCGGCCCGGCGGCGGGCGCCTGCGGCGTCACGGAGGAGCTCGCGCCGTTCCTGCCGATCCCGACCGTCGAGCACGACGGCGCGCGCTACGTGCTCGACCACGACCGGCCGTCCTCGATCGGCAAGATCCGCCCCTGGTACGGCGTCACGCCGAACATCGTGCGCGCGTACGCGTGGATCGCGAGCCTCGGCGCCGAGGGCCTGCGCGAGGTCGCCGAGACCGCGGTGCTGAACAACAACTACCTGATGCACCGCGTACTCCAGATCCCGGGCGTCTCGGCGCCGTACGCCGAGGGCCGCCGGCGGATCGAGCAGGTCCGCTACAGCTGGGAGCGTCTGGCCGCCGAGACCGGCGTGCGCTCGGAGGACCTCGGCCTTCGCGCCGCGGACTTCGGCACCCACTACTGGACCAGCCACCACCCGTGGGTCGTGCCCGAGCCGATGACGCTCGAGCCGACCGAGTCCTACTCGATGGCCGACCTCGACGAGTACGCGGCGATCCTGCGCCACGTGGCCGAGGAGGCGCGGACGGACCCCGACCTGGTGCGCTCGGCGCCGCACGCGAGCACGGTGCACCGCGCCGACCACGGTCCGCTCGACGACCCCGACCGGTGGGCGGTGACCTGGCGCGCGTACCGCCGCAAGGCCGGCCTCGACGGGTAGCGCCGTGCCCGCTCGAGACCGACCGATCCGGCTCGGGCTCGTCGTGAACCCGATCGCCGGGATCGGCGGTCGGGTCGGCCTGAAGGGCAGCGACGGGGACGACGTCGTGCGTCGAGCCCTGGCGCTCGGCGCCGTGCCCGAGGCGAACCCACGGACCGTCCGCGCCCTCGAGCGGCTCGGCGAGGGGGCGGCGGGGCTCGAGCTGCTCGTGGCCCCCGGACCGATGGGGGAGGAGGCCGCGCGCGCCGCCGGTCTGGCGCCCCTGGTGGTCGGAGGGCTCAGTGGCGACCGGACGACCGCGGAGGACACGCGCCGGTTCGCGGCGGCGATGGCCGAGGGGGGCGTCGACCTGCTGCTGTTCGCCGGCGGCGACGGGACCGCGGCCGACGTGCTCGCGGCGGTCGGCGACGCCGTCCCGGCGCTCGGGGTCCCCGCCGGCGTGAAGATCCACTCGGCCGTGTTCGCGGTGTCGCCCGAGGCCGCGGGGGCGTTGGCGGCGTCGCTCGCGCGCGACGTCGCGGCCGGTGTTCGCCCGGGGTTCCGCGAGGCCGAGGTGCTCGACCTCGACGAGGACGCGTACCGCCGCGGCCAGATCGCGCCGCGCCTGGTCGGGTACCTCCGCGTCCCGCGGGAGCCGCGGCTCCTGCAGGCGCGCAAGGCGCCGAGCCCGGCCGGCGAGGACGCCGCGACGCAGGCGATCGCCGAGGACGTCGTCGAGCGGATGGAGCCGGGCCGTGCGTACGTGCTCGGACCCGGGACGACCCTCCGCGCCGTCGCCGAGCGTCTCGGCGTCCCGAAGACGCTCGTCGGCGTGGACGTCGTGCGGGACGGACGCCCGCTCGCGGCCGACGTCGGCGAGGATGCACTGCTCTCGATCGTCGAGGAGGGGCCGGCCGACGTCGTCGTCACGCCGATCGGCGGACAGGGGTTCGTGTTCGGCCGCGGCAACCAGCAGATCGGCCCGGGGGTCCTCCGGGCCATCGGAGGGGACCACGTCGTCGTCGTTGCGACCCCCTGGAAGCTCGCCTCGCTCGCCGGGATGCCGCTGCGGGTGGACACGGGCGACCCGAAGCTCGACGCCCTGCTGAGCGGCCACGTGCTCGTGACCACGGGCTACGGCGACCGGGCGGTCTACCGGATCGAGGCCTGAGGGACGTCGCCGAGGCCCTCAGCAGTCGGTCGCGGCTCTGAGCGCGTCGCATGGCTCGGAGCGTCGCTCGGGCGGAAGCGCGCCCATCCGGCGAACGAGCATCGCCTTCGGGAAGGCGAGCACGTTGTCGAGGGACGCGACCCCATCGGCCGGGAGTCCGTCCTCGGGACCGAGCGCGACCTCGGTGGGGATGCCCCGGATCCTCCGGGTCACGGGTGCGACCAGGATCGAGCGGAGGACGGGGATCGCTTCGTCGCGAGTGAGGACGAGGTAGGGGCGTCCTTTG
>DAIUEM010000052.1:3078-10316 GCA_036845105.1 Actinomycetota bacterium
GGCTCTCCCCCCACCAGATCCCGCCGCGGGCCGGGTCGCTCACCAGGGTTCCTCGTGGATCGATCGGATCGCCGCGACGGTGGTCGCCTCGAGCTCCTGCTCATCCTGCGGGACACGGCGGTACCCGTCGACGATCAGCCCGCCGATCCGGCGCCGGCGCTCGGACTCCACCAAGGACTCGAGGGCCGAGCGCACGGCATCCGCCTTGGTCTCGTACCGCCCCGACGCGACGAGCTCCTCGAGCGACTCGGCGAGGCCATCCGGGATCCGGACCGCGATCTGCTCCGACATGCGCCGAGCATACCATCTCGTATCCCGATCCGCATCCCACGAACGCGTCCCTGCTACGGCGTCACGTGCGGCGCGAACGTCGGCGGCCGCCGGTGGCCGGTCACGCGCTCGAACGCGTGCGCGATGCGGATCAGCGTCGGTTCGCTCCACGCGCGGCCGATGAACGAGACGCCGACCGGGAGAGCGAACGCGAAGCCCGCGGGCACCGAGACGCTCGGGTACCCGGCGACGGCCGCCGGTGTCGTGTTCCCGCCGACGTAGTGGTCGCCGTTGACGGGATCGGTCACCCAGGCGGGCCCGCCGCTCGGCGCGATCAGCGCGTCCAGACGGTGCTCGTCCATCACGGCGTCGATCCCCTCCTCGCGCGCGAGCCGGCCGCACGTCGCGAGCGCCTCGACGTAGACCGGATCCGTGAGCGGGCCCCTGTCGTTCGCCTTCAGGAACAGGTCCTGGCCGAACAGTGGCATCTCGTCGTCGCGGTGCTCCTCGTTGAACGCGATCAGCTCGGCGAGGGTCCTCGGCGCCTCGCCGCCGAGCCCGCCCAGGTACGCCTCGAGGTCGGCCTTGAACTCGAACAGCAGGACCTCGAGCTCGGGCTCCTCTAGCTCGGTCGCGTGCGGCACGTCGGCCGGGTCGACGAGCTCGGCGCCGAGATCCCGCAGGGCATCGAGCGCGTCCTCGAGCACCGCGTCGACGCGATCGTGGAAGCCGGCCATGTTCCGGGCGACACCGATCCGGACGCCCTCGAGGCGCCCGTCGTCGAGCGCGCCGACCAGGTCCAGCGCGGTCGGTGCGCGGGCGGTCGCGGGGTCGCGCGGGTCCGCGCCGGCGAGTGCCTCGAGCAGCGTGGCGGCGTCGGCCACCGTGCGGGCGAGCGGTCCGGCCGTGTCCTGGCTGTGGGCGATCGGGACGATCCCCGCGCGGCTGACGAGCCCGAGCGTCGGCTTGATCCCCACGACACCGTTCGAGCTCGCCGGGCAGACGATCGACCCGTCGGTCTCGGTCCCCACCGCGACGGCCCCGAGGTCGGCCGAGACCGCGACCGCCGATCCCGAGCTCGATCCGCAGGGGTTCCGGTCGAGCGCGTACGGGTTCCGGCACTGGCCACCGCGTGCGCTCCACCCGCTCGTCGAGCGCGTGGAGCGGAAGTTCGCCCACTCCGACAGGTTCGTCTTCCCGAGCAGCACGGCGCCGGCCCCTCGCAGCCGGCGCACCACGAACGCGTCCCGCTCCGGCTCCGCGCCGAGCAGCGCCAGCGATCCGGCGGTCGTCTTCATCGCGTCGGCGGTGTCGACGTTGTCCTTCACGAGGACCGGGATGCCGTGCAGCGGCCCGCGAGGACCGCGCGCGCGTCGCTCGGCGTCGAGCGCGTCGGCGAGCGCGAGCGCGTCGGGGTTCACCTCGATCACGGAGCGGAGCCCGGGCCCGCCGCGGTCGATCAGCTCGACGCGGGCCAGATAGGCCTTGGCGAGGGAGCGGGCGGTGAGCTCGCCGGAGTCCATCCGCTCCTGGAGCCCCGCGATCGTCGCCTCGGGGGCCGGGAAGGCATCGTGCACGCTCACGCGCGTAGGGTACGACCGGCGGTTCGCGGCACGCGAGCGCGATCGGATCCGAGGGAGGCGTCCATGCGAGGGTTGGAGGGCAAGCGGGTGCTGGTGACCGGCGGGGCCGGCGGCATCGGGTCGGCGACGTGCCGGCGGTTCCTCGAGGAGGGCGCGCGCGTGGTTGCGCTCGACGTCGACGAGGCGGCGCTCGGCCGGCTCCGCGAGGAGCTACCCGACCTGGGCGACCCGCTCGTGACCGACGTGACCGACCGTGAACAGGTGTCCCGCGCGTTCGACGAGATCGAGCGGCGGTGGGGCGGGCTCGACGTCGCGATCAACAACGCCGGCATCTCGGTCCGGGGCTCGTTCGTCGACATCGCGCCGGAACGCTGGCACCGCGTGGTCGACGTGAACCTCCACGGCGTCTTCCATGTGGCCCAGGCGTCGGCGCGCGCGATGCTCGCGGGGGACGGCGGCGTGATCCTCAACACGGGCTCGACGAACGGGCTCACCGGGTACCACCACTACGCCGACTACAACGCGACGAAGGCCGGCGTGATCGAGCTCTCGCGGTCGATGGCGCTCGAGCTCGCGCCGACGATCCGGGTGAACGCCGTGTGTCCGGGCTTCATCATGACCCCGATGCAGGAGGCCGAGTACTCGGAGGAGATGAAGGCGCGGTACGAGGCGAAGGTCCCGCTGCGGCGGCTCGGCCGCCCCGAGGAGGTCGCGGCGCTCTTCGCGTTCCTCGCCTCCGACGACGCGACCTTCGTGACGGGCCAGTGCTACATCGTCGACGGCGGCGAGGTGGCGGGCGGGCTCGCCAGCCAGGCGTAGGCTCAGCCCGCGACGCCGCCGCCGTCCACGGCGAGCGCCGCGCCGGTGACGAAGGAGGACTCGTCGCTCGCGAGGAACAGGGCGGCGGCCGCGACCTCGTCCGGCTGCCCCATCCGGCCGAGCGGCCGGTCCGAGGCGCTCGCGACGTAGTCCTCCCACGACATGCCCTGGTGCTCCGCGTCGCGGACCTCCATCGGGGTGACGGTGTCGCCGGGGCAGATGCAGTTCACCCGGATCCCGTCCCTCCCGTGGTCGAGCGCCATCGCCTTCGTCATCACGACCACGCCGCCCTTCGCGGCGCAGTACGCGACGGCGCGCTCGCCGCCGACGAGCCCCCAGCCCGAGGCGTTGTTCACGATCGACCCGCCACCTTGCGCGATCATCGGCGGCACCGCGCTCGCACACATCAGATAAGTGCCCTTCAGGCTGACGTCCACCTGGAGGTCCCATTCCTCCTCGGTGCACTCGGTGACGTCGCCCGCGACGTACACGCCGGCGTTGTTGAACAGGACGTCGAGCCGGCCGAACGCCTCGGTCGTCGCGGCGACGGAGCGGCGGCAGTCCTCGGCGACGGTGACGTCGGCGCGGACGAAACGCACGCGACCGCCGAGCTCCTCGATCTCGCGGACGACCTCGGCCCCGCGGGCCTCGTCGCGGCCGGTGATCACGACCGCGGCGCCCTCGCGCGCGAACAGCGCGGCGGTCGCCCGGCCGATGCCCGATGTCCCTCCCGTGATCAGCGCCACCTTGCCGGCCAGCCGCATCGTCGGTCCTCCCGCCTTCATCCACCCGCGCGGAGCTGCTCGAACGTGCACTCGCTCGGCTCCTTGTCGGTCCGCCAGCGCGCGAACCCCGCCGCGTGCCGGAACCGGTCGCCCTGGAGGTAGTCGTACGTGACCTCGACGACCAGCACCGGCTCGAGCGGCACGAACTCGGCCTCGCGACCGCGCGACCATCGGCTCGGCCCGCCGGCCATCCGGGCGGGGTCCACGCCCTCCAGCCCGCCGAGCGCAGCCTCGAGCGCCGCCTCCATCGTGGTCTCGAGCGGCCGCACGCGCTCGAGGATCTCGCGGCGCTCGGCCGCCTTGAACGCCGACGTGTGCCCGATGAAGTGCATCCGCCCCGCATCGTCGTAGACGCCGAGAAGGAGCGACCCGATCCCGTCGCCGGTCTTCGAGAGCCGGTAGCCGACGACCACGCAGTCGGCCGTGCGGCGGTGCTTCACCTTGACCATCTCGCGCTTGCCCGGCACGTACCGCTGGTCCGACCGCTTCGCGACCACGCCGTCCAGCCCCACGCGCTCGAACCGGAAGAACCAGTCCTCGGCCACGGCGGGGTCGTCGGTCCGCGGCGTGAGGAGCACGACCGTCTCGCCGACCGGCAGGCGCTCGGACGCCTCGGTCCCGACGAGCGACTCCAGGTGCGCGCGCCGCTCGTCGAACGGCGTCGTGCGCAGGTCTTCGCCGTCAAGCGCGAGCAGGTCGAACGCCACGAACGACGCCGGGATCTCGGCCGAGAGCTTGCGGATCCGCGACTCGGCGGGGTGCAGGCGGAGCTGCAGCCCGTCGAATTCCAGACCCTCGGCCCCGGCCAGGATGATCTCGCCGTCCACGACGCAGCCCGGCGGGAAGGCCTCGGCGAGCGCGGGCACGAGCTCGGGGAAGAACCGCTCGAGACCGCGGCCGTCGCGGCTCTGGATGTGCACGCCGTCGTCCTCGCGGAAGACGAGCGCTCGGAAGCCGTCCCACTTCGGCTCGTAGCGCCAGCCCTCGCCGCGCGGGATCTCGTGCCGGAGCTTCGCGAGCATCGGCGCGACGGGCGGCTGGAACGGGAGCGTCACCCCAGGGCCTCCAGGCACGCGCGGCACAGGCAGCCGTCGAGCCCGAGCGCGCGGAGCTCGGCCCGCGCCGCGTCGGTCAACGTCACCTCGTCGCACCAACACGAGGAAGAACGCGCCCCGCAGCGGAAGGACTGACCGCACCGCGGGCAGCGGCGGGTGTCACGGTCCGTCGCAACGAGAGGCATCGCCGGCCGGGTCTCGCGGGGCATCACCAGAGAGCGTAGCGATGCACCGGGCCGAGAGCGATGCGACTCGGGGCTCTCAGACCTCGAAGGGCAGTCCGGCCGCCTCCCACTCGATGAAGCCGCCCTCGAGCTCGGAGAAGCCGCTCGCGCCGGCGTCGAGCATCTCCTGCGCGGCCTGCGTCGACATGTTGCCGCTGCGGCAGTAGATCACGACCGTTTGGTCGGTGGGCAGCTCGTCGAGGCGTGAGGCGATCTCGGTGTACGAGATATGGGCGTCGGTCCCGACGATCTGCCCCTCGTACGGAACGTGCACGTTCACGAGGTACACGTCCTCGGTGACCATCATGTCCGAGAGTTCCTGGCTGGACAGCCGGGTCCACCCAGGACCGTCGGCGGCGCCGCTCCGGGTCTCGTCGCCGCTCGAGCACGAGGCGAGGAGGAGGACGCCGAGGAGCGCTATCGTCGTCTTCGTCACGTTCCGCATGGTCCCTCCCACGGTGCGAGCACCATCCTGTCACAAGGGGACGGGTCCGGCGGTGCTCGCGGGCGCGGTGATGTCGCCGTCGGAGGCCGAGCGCCGGCCGAGCAGGAACCACGCCTCGGTCGGGCCCTTGCCCTTCAGGTCCACGCCGTGCCGAGGCTCGAACGCGTACCGCTCGCGCAGCCGCTCGTACGTGCCGGCCGAGACCTGGACCCTGCCGGGGACGCCGTGCGACTCCAGCCGACTGGCGAGGTTCACGGTGTCGCCCCACAGGTCGTACGCGAACTTGCGCTCGCCGATCACGCCGGCGACCACCGGCCCCGACGCCAGGCCGATCCGGGCGCGCATCGGCTCGCCGGTCGGCCACGTGGCGCCCTCGAGCGCGTCCACGATCGCCAGGGCCATGTCGGCCGCGGCGTCCGCATGGTCCGCGCGGGGCGCCGGCGCGCCGGCGACCGCCATGTACGCGTCGCCGACGGTCTTGATCTTCTCGAGCCCGAAGCGCTCGGCGAGCGCGTCGAAGCGGCGGAAGACGTCGTCGAGCGCGTGGACCAGATCGTCCGGCTCCATGCTGGCGGCGTGGCGGGTGAAGCCCTCCATGTCGGCGAACAGGACCGTGACGTCCGGGCACGCGTCGGCGATCGTCCGGTGCTCCCGCTTGAGGCGCTCGACGATCGCGTCGGGAAGCGTATTGCGCAGCAGCGCCTCCGAGCGCTCGCGCTCGTCCGCCAGCTCGAGGTCGCGCAGGAACAGGAGCCGGCTCGACCGCTCGACCAGGTACGAGACCGACATCCCCATCACGGCCATCGAGCCCAGGAAGAAGTCCGCGTAGACGAGGTCCACGGCCTCGACGCCCTCGACGACCGCGACGACGTTGTAGAGCGCGAGGGCGAGGAGGCCGTTCACCGTGGCGTAGACGAACCGGATCCGGACGAAGACGTAGTTGAAGGCCAGGACCAGCATCAGGCCCGTGAACCCCCACGTGGACGGGGCGTGGTGGATCAGCGCCCAGTCCATGACGATCGCCAGCGCGCTGAGCAGGATCGCGACCGACGCGACCGATTGCCACCGCCGCTCGAACCATCGCGTGAATGACAGCCCGAGCGCGAGGGCGGCGCTGGGGATCGCGAAGCCGAACCGGATCGCGGCGTCGATGCCGCGGTTGGCCTCGAGCACGCCGGGGAACTGCGCGAGCACGCCGAGGACGGCCCACAGCACGATCCCGAGCGCGAACGCCCACCGGACGTGCGTGACGTTCTGCCGGAAGTTGACGACGCGGAACGACGCCTCGAGGTCGTCGTCTCCGAACCGCAGCGTTGAGCGCCGGAACGCGGGCGCGACCGTCGGGTGCGGGGGCTCGAGCGCAGCGGGCACCCGCGCATGGTAGCGGGGACGGCGCGCCGTGCGGTCCTCTACCCTCGGGCCGTGATCGGGCGCGACGTCGGGTTCCGCGGCGGCTGGCTTCGTCGGCCCTGGGGGCGGATGCGGGTGTGGCGGGGCGGCGAGGGCCCCCTGCTGCTCGCGGTGCATGGCCTCGGCGGTTCGGGCCGGTACTGGGAGGGGCTCGCACGTCGCGTCGGGCACCGGTTCCGGGTCGTCGCGCCGGACCTCGCGGGGTTCGGACGGTCCGACAAGCCGGAGGTCCGGTACGACCGCGCGTTCCACGTCGGGAACCTCGACGCCGTGGTCGAGGACGCGGACGGCTCCGCCCTCGTCCACGTGGTCGCGCACTCCCTCGGCGCGGTGTTCGCCGCGCTCTGGGCATCCGAGCACGCCGACCGCCTCACGGCGCTCGGCCTGGCTGCCGCGGCGTTCCCGGGCGGCGCGGGGCCGCCCGACTGGGCCCTCAGCCCGCCGAGGGGGATGCGGGTCGCGGCCAGGGTCGCGCGGGCGGCGTGGCCCGTCGTCGGCGTCCCGGTCGGCGTCGCCCGCGGGTACCCGGCGGGCGTGGTGGCCGACTTCGGGCGCCAGCGATTCCACAGCCGGATTCGGACGATGGACTCCGCCCTCTGGGATCCGGCGGCGCCGGTGGCGCTGCGGTCGGTGCGCGGGGTCCCGGC
>DAIUEM010000053.1:0-10202 GCA_036845105.1 Actinomycetota bacterium
AGGCCAACGGGAAGATCGTGGCCGCCGGTTCGACCGCACGGCACGCGTCCCGATTCATGCTCGTTCGGTACCGGACGGACGGTCGCTTGGACCCGAGGTTCGGCGACGACGGACGGGTCCAGACGGTCTTCGGGACGGGTCCCGGATGCGCCAGCGGCGGCTGGGGAGGCCTGGCGATCCAGGCGGACCGGAAGATCGTCGCGACCGGCGGAGGCGGGTGTTTCAGGAGCTTCGTGATGGCACGGTTCCTAGCGTCCTGACGTTCACGGGCGCGGACGGGGACCAGGGACCGTGGCGGAACAGGGGGTCGGTCGTCCACCTGGTCGGGGTCGGCCACCCGATCCATCCGATTGTGGGCGAGTCCGCCTACGTCACGTCGTCACGTCACAGGTCCAGACGAGGACCCACTGGGTGACCGGATCCTCCCCAAAGGTCTGATCGAGCCCGGTGACCATACCGTCCCAGGTCTCTCCGGTCTCCGAGTACATGAACCCGCCGTACTGCGTCACGGGATAGACGGGTACGCAGTTATCCCACTCCCCGTACCACTCGACCCACGCGGCATCCAATGTGGCGAGCCGCTTCGCCGTTCGCTTCGCGAAGCGCGTCAGATCGGTCAGTTTCTCGTTCAGACACTGAACCGTGGTGCAGTTGACGCGGCTGAGCATCGCAGCCTGCCGCTCGAGGAGCATGGAGATGCGCTCAGAACTCCGGTCCAGACGGTCCATCGATGCGGAGAGATCCGAGACGCGCTCCGCCGTCACCGAGGGGCCATCCACCGGTTCCCGAGGTTCTCCCGCGTCGGCGCTCACGCCCGTGACGATGCCCATCGTCGCGAGGAGCGCGACCGTGCCGATGGTCACGAACTTCCGCATGACAACCTCCTTCCACCCAGCGTCGGTCGGCGCCGGGTGTTTGGTGTCGTGGGGCATGCCGCCGCTCATCCCCATGGGATGCATTCACCGGCCGGCGTCAGGATCCCGTCGCACGCCGGGGGCTCACTGCCGCCGGGCGTTCCAGGCGACGACGGAACCGTACCGGGCGACGAAGGGAGCGCAGGGACCTTCACCAGCAGCGTATCCGTCGAGGCCTGCGATCCGTCGACGCCGATCGCCACGACGCGATACCGGTACCTTGATGCCGGGCTGACCTTCTCGTCCACGAACGACCGTCCGTCGATCTCCCCGCCGACCGACTTCCCATTCCGGATGACGCGGAAGTACGCGACCTCCCCGCCCTTCTGAGGCCGCTTCCAGACGAGCTTCACCTCGTCCGGCGTCGCTCGGGCGACGCGGAGCTGCATCGGCGTGCCCACGCGCTCGGGCTGAGGTTCGGACGGGCTCGGCTGGTCGACGGCAGACGCCCCCGCCGATGGAGCGGCGGCGGCGGGCTCCGATGCGGGGTCCGCCTCCTCCTCGGCTCCCCCGAATCCCAGGAGCCAGACCGCGATGACCGCTCCGATGACCAGGAGGGCCGCGGCGACCGCACCGACCCAGACACCGGTGTGTCGCCGTTGGGGAGGTGGAGCGACCACCGTCTCCGGCTGCAGCGGTCCCGGCGCCTCGCGGATCGGTGCAGCCATCGGTTTCGGAGGGGAAAGGACGCTCGTGGGCGCCGCAGCCGCGGTGGTGGCGGCCGGCGGCGGGGGCGGCGGCGCGAGCGGGGCTGTCTCGCGCCCGGCGTTGGATCCGACCGAGGAGATCGCCGTGGCCGCCGTCTCGGTGCCCGAGAGGAGGGCGCTGACTACCACGGCCAGACGTCCGAGGTGCGCCTCCAACGGGGGATCGATCGCGTCGAGCCAGTGGGTCCCTGCGATGTAGTAGTCGAGGTTCGGGCACGGCAGGACGTTCTCGACCCGCAGCGGGATCACCGGCACTCCGTGCTCTGCCGCGAGCTCTACCTCCCGGATGATGTGCTAGGACGCGTTCGCGCCCGAGGAGAACACCATCACCATGACGCGGCCCCGGGAGATCGCTCGGACGATCGCATCCGCCCACTTGTCCCCGGGGGTCACGTCTCGCGGCGCCGCCCAGCACCGGATGCCACGGCGCTCGAGGGTGGCAACGACGGCATCGGCCGTGGCTTTGTCACGACTCGCGTAGCTCACGAACACGTCGTGGGCCATCTCGTCCCCTCGACCATAGCGAACGCTCATGCCCATCCATGGAGTAGGGTCGAACGACCCCTAGGCCGCCGGGCGCGACGAGCGGTCACGTGCCTGCGCAACGCTCGGGACCCGTGCTCTCCTGCGTGAGCAGACGCGAGAAGGCCCACCTGGTAGGTCCCGAAGCCCTCAGGCGGAAGAGACCCGCCGCAGGTCAGGGTGTAAAGGGGGGAGTTGAACCGCCACACGCTTTCGGGCATCGGATCCAAGGTTGCCGTCAAGCACGACGAGGAGCCGCACGGGTGGGCTCGTGTCATCTCGTATCGCGCTGTGCCCGTCAGCGTCGCCGGTCGTGAGCAAGACGTGGGCAACTTGAACGCGAGTCACGAGCGTCGGAGTTACCGACGGATGTAGCCGCCCGCGACGTCTGGTCGTCCGCCGCCGAGGCCGAGCGCGTGTTCGGCTCACGGACCCCCGCCGGCACGAAGACGGTCTAACGGCTGGAGTGCTCTGATCGCTCCTCTGATCGCTCCAGCGTGCTCGGAGGTGGAATGATGTCCCGGCTCTCGCGCCCTGTATCCCTTCTCGTGCTCACGGCGTGGCTCACGGTCGCGTGTTTCGGCGTTGCGCACGCGGCCGACGGCGAGCTCGATAGCACGTTCGGCGGCGACGGCAAGGTGACCACCGTCTTCGAGAACGGTGCCCGCGCCAGGGCTGTGGCCGTCCAGGCCGATGGCCGGATCGTCGTCGTCGGCGCGGCGGCTGGCCCATCCGTGAGCGGCGAGTTCGCCCTCGCGCGCTACGAGGACGACGGCGACCTCGACGCCACGTTCGGGGTGGGCGGCACGCTCACCACCCCGATCACGCCGATGGGCGGCGACGAGGCGTTTGCGGTCGCCGTCCAGGCCGATGGCAAGATCGTCGCGGCAGGGACCGCCAGCCAGGAGCTGTTCGCGCTAGCCCGGTACGAGACCGACGGAACACTCGACCCGACGTTCGGGACGGGCGGTATCGTGGCGACGGACGTCACGCCGGGAAAGCGGGACATCGCCTACTCGGTCGCGATCCAGTCGGATGGGAAGATCGTGACCGCCGGAACCACCGGCACGAGCCGACCGAAGTTCGCGCTCGCGCGGTACGGCATCGATGGAGCGCTCGACACGTCCTTCGGCGAGGACGGAACGGTCATCACCGGGTTCGGCATCTGGGGCATCGCTGGCGAGATGCTGATCCAGCCGAACGGGAAGATCCTGCTGGCGGGGCACGGCGGCCGGGGGTTCGGCCTCGCGCGCTACCTGCCCGACGGAACCCTGGACCCCAGCTTCGGCGGCGACGGCAAGGTGACTGCGGTACCGCTCGGTTGGGCGATGGCGCTCGCCCTGCAGCCGGACGGCAGGATCGTGGTGGCCGGGGACCGCGACATCTTCGTGTCAGCCGTCGTGCGCTTCACGCGGCACGGCGATCTCGACCGGACGTTCGGCGGTGACGGGAAGGTGCTCACCGACATCGGGGGCGTGGAGCAGGCCTTGATCGGGCTGGTGATCCAGCCGAACGGCAGGATCGTCGGGGCCGGACACGCCCGTCCGCACGAGTACGGCGAGGCGGTCGAGTGGCGGTTCGTGCTCACGCGGCTCCGCGCCGATGGGACCCTCGACCGCACGTTCGGTCGCCACGGGAAGGTGTCGACGAGGTTCGCGGGCGGTGCCTTCGCGATCGATGCCACGGCGCAGCCGGACGGCAAGGTCGTGGTCGTCGGTGGGGCCGGAGCGTCCAACTCAGAGGCGTTCGCCGTTGCTCGATACCTCGTGTGACGGCTGCCTTAAGAAGATCGCCCAGGAAGGTGGACAGCATGTCAACTCGGGCTCGACTCCTCGTCGGCCTCACCGTCCTCCTGATGTGGTGCCTGCCGTTACCCGCTGCATCGGCGACCCAGGCGACGTGGCATCACGATCCCGATGACACCCGAGGTGATCTCGACATCCGGCGAGCCGGGATGGTTGTGCGCAGTGGGCGCCGCGTGACCATCAACATCAAGACGTTCGAGCGGATCCACCTCCTCGAGAACGGTGAGCTCTGGGCACTGCTCGACGCTCGCGGTGGCCGCCGGTGGGACTACGGCTTCCACATCCACTTCGACACGGGAAGCGACGACATCTACTGCGACTGGCGGACGCGCAAGGGCCAGGCGGACCCATCGCTCACGTGGTCCGTCCACGAACGCACCGCCGTGTGTCGCTTCGACGCTGACGAGATTCCGGTCAACAAGCCGGTTCGTTGGCGCGTCTTCTCGACCGGACCCGGTCCATCGGACTTCCCGAAGCCCCGACCGAGCGAGATCGTGGACCGCGCGCCTGACCGTGGGTGGTTCCCAGGCGCGGACCTCTCCTGACCCCCAGGCCCACGCCAGCCGGAGGGTCGGGAGGGTGCGAGAGGGGGGAGTTGAACCCCCACGCCCTTTCGGGCACCGGATCCTAAGTCCGGCGCGTCTGCCGTTCCGCCACTCTCGCGCGTGCTGCTCCGACCAGCCTAGCGTTCCGCGCCGGCGTGGCCGAGAGCGAGGGCCGCGTTTGTCGGGACGGGCCGGTGTCGGGCAAGCTCCACCCGCCGGTCGAGGGAAGGAGCGAGGCATGGAGCGCGGAGTGCTGCGATGAACGTGCTGCGATGGGGCGTGCTGTCCACCGCGAAGATCGGGCGCGAGAAGGTCATCCCGGGCATCCAGGCGGCCGAGCGGTGCGACGTCGTCGCGATCGGCTCTCGCGACGCCGACCTGGCGAAGGGCGTCGCGACCGAGCTCGGCATCCCGAGGGCGCACGGCTCGTACGAGGCGCTCGTCGAGGACCCGGAGGTCGACGCCGTCTACATCCCGCTGCCGAACCACATGCACAGGGAGTGGACGATCGCGGCGGCTCGGGCCGGCAAGCACGTGCTGTGCGAGAAGCCGATCGCGCTCAGCTCCGCGGAGGCCGAGGAGATGGCGGACGTGTGCGCCGCCGAGGGCGTGCGGTTGATGGAGGCTTTCATGTACCGCCTCCACCCGTCGTGGGTTGCGGTCCGCGAGCTGGTGGGCTCGGGTCGGATCGGCGAGCTGCGGGCGGTGCAGAGCTGGTTCTCCTACTACAACGACGACCCGACGAACATCCGGAACGTGCGCGAGTGGGGCGGCGGCGCGTTGATGGACATCGGGTGCTACTCGGTCAACCTGTCGCGGATGCTGTTCGGCGCAGAGCCCACGCGCGTCGAGGCCTCGATCACACGCGATCCGGTCTCGGGGGTGGACGTGCTGACGAGCGCACTCCTGGAGTTCGGCGACGGCATCGCCACCTTCACCTGCTCGACGCGCGCCGAGCCCGATCAGCGCGTGCACGTCCACGGGACCGAGGGCCGGATCTCGGTCGGCATCCCGTTCAACATCCCGGGGGACCGTCCGACCGAGGTGTTCCTCACCGCCGGTGGCGACCCGCCGGTCGCACCGGAGACGGAGGTCCTGACGTTCGACCCGGCCGACGAGTACGCGGTGCAGGCGGAGGAGTTCGCGAGCGCCGTGCTGGATGACGCGCCGGTGCCGCTGCCGCCCAAGGACTCCGTTGCGAACATGCGGGTGATCGAGGCGATCTTCGCGGCCGGCGACCGCGGCTGAGCCGGGTCAGCCCGAGAGCCGGACGACCGCCCCGGACTCCGCCGAGCGGCGTGCGGCCTCGAGCACCTCGAGCCCGAGGATCGCGTCCTCGACGGGGACGGGCGGTGGTGCGCCGCGCGAGATCGCCTCGGCCAGGTCGGCGTAGTAGCGGGGGTAGTCGCCGCGCTCGGTCGGCACGGGCTCGCGCTCCGCGCCGCGGACGATCTCGCCCCAACGTTCGCGCGGCTCGATCCCGTAGCCCTCGTCCCCGGGGACCATCCCGGCCTGCAGCTGCTGCTCCTGCGGGTCCAGGCCGTGTTTCTCGAACGCGCCCTCGAGCCCGAGGACCCGGAACCGCGGCCCGAGCGCCCCGACCACGAGGCTCATCCACAGGTGGCTGCGGACGCCGGCCGGGTGGACGAGCGCGACGAACCCGTCGTCGTCGGCCTCGGCGCCCGGCCTGCGGCGCTCGACCTCCGCGTACACCGATGTCGGGGGCCCGAACAGCCGGATCGCCTGGTCGACGAGGTGGCTCCCGAGGTCGAGGAGCATGCCGCCGCCCTCCTCGGGCGCCCCGAGCTCGCGCCAGCCGCCGTCGAGCGCTGGGTCCCAGCGCTCGAACCGCGACTCGAACCGCACGATGCCGCCGAGCGCGCCCTCGTCGAGCAGCCGGCGCACCGTGAGGAAGTCGCCGTCCCACCGCCGGTTCTGGAAGACCGAGAGCAGCACGCCACGATCGGCCGCGGCGGTCGCGAGCCGGCGAGCGTCGGCCGAGGACGGCGCGATCGGCTTGTCCATCACGACGTGCAGCCCGGCCTCGACCGCGCCGAGCGCGATCGGCACGTGGGACCGGTTCGGCGTCGTCACAACAACGAGATCGAGCTCGTCCGCGGAGGACAGGAGCGTCTCGACGTCGGGGACGACGCGCGCCGACGGGTAGCGCTCGCGCGCTCGGGCGACGCGCGTCGGATCGGTCGTCACGACCTGGCTGAGCGAGAGCCCCGGCGTGGCCTCGATCAGCGGCGCGTGGAACACGGCGCCGCCCAGACCGAACCCGACCAGCCCGACGCGGATCGTCACGGGGCGACCCTACTGCGGACGGTCGCCACCCTGGGCGTTCGCGTTCGGCCCGGACCTCGGCGATGCTGGCAGAACCGAGCGACGAAGGGGTGACCATGACGGATCTGAGCGGGAAGGTGGCCCTCGTGACCGGCGCGAGCGGCGGGATCGGGAAGGCAGTGGCCCGGTCGCTCGCCGACGCGGGGGTGCGGCTCGGCCTGGCCTCGCGGAGCGGCGGCGACCTGGGGATCGAGGGCGCGGTCGCCGAGCCGTGCGACGTGCGCGACGCGGCGCGGATGGAGGATTTCGTCGGCCACGTCGTCGACCGGTTCGGCGGGCTCGACATCCTGGTCGCGAACGCCGGGGTCGGGGCGTACGGGCCGTTCCTCGAGCTCGACCCCGAGCACCTCGAGGAGATGATCGACGTCAACGTGAAGGGCACGCTCTACGCGGTGCGTGCCGCGCTGCCGCACCTGCTGAAGAGCGACGCGGCCGACATCGTGACCGTCGCGTCCGAGGCCGGCCGCCGAGGCCTGCCGTTCGAGGCCGTCTACTGCGCCTCGAAGTTCGCGCAGGTCGGGTTCACGCGGGCGCTCGACCACGAGCTCCGCGAGCAGGGCGTCCGGTGCACGAACGTGTGCCCAGGCGGGGTCGCGACCGAGTTCGCGATGGGCCGCGGCCGCACGCCCGGGATGCCGGAACTCGCCGGCATGATGCGGGCAGAGGACGTCGCAGAGGCCGTGATGTTCGTCCTCACCCGGCCGAGGAACCACCGGATCCTCGAGGTCGCGTTCCGCCCCGTGACCGAGACCTCGTGGGGGTAGGTCAGCCCTCGGACAGCGCGTGGAACGTCGGCCGGAGCGCCGGGTACAGCTCCCGGTAGCGGACGTACGCGTGCTCGTAGGCGTCCGAGCCCGACGGCTCGGTCGGCTCGCCGATGTGCACGAACGCACGGCACGCGTCCTCGACGGTCCCGAACCAGCCGGCGCCGACCGCGGCGAGCGTCGCCGCGCCCTGCGCCGCGCCCTCGGCCGTCGAGGTCGTGACGATCCTTGCGCCCAGCACGTCGGCCAGGATCTGACGCCACAGGCCGCTCTGGATCCCGCCGCCGGTCGCCCGGATCTCGGTCGACGGCGCCAGCCCGGCCGCGCGCACGAGCTCGAGCGAGTCGCGCAGCCCGAACGCCACGCCCTCGAGCACCGCGCGCGTGAGGTGCGCGCGCGCGTGGTTCACGGTGAGCCCGACGAACGCGCCCCGCGCCAACGGGTCGGGGTGCGGCGTCCGCTCGCCGGTGAGGTAGGGGAGGAACAGGAGGCCGTCGCTCCCCGCGGGCGCCTCGTCGGCCTCGGCGACGAGCTGGTCGAACGACGTGCCCGGCGCCAGCGCGTCCCGGTACCACCGCAAGCTCCCGGCGGCCGAGAGCATCACGCCCATCAGGTGCCACCGGCCGGGGACCGAGTGGCAGAACGCGTGCAGCCGCCCCTCGGGCTCGATCGTCGGGCCCTCGGTCGTCGTGAACACCACGCCCGAGGTGCCGAGCGACAGCGACGAGACGCCGGCCTCGACCGAGCCGACGCCGACCGCCGCGGCCGCCTGGTCGCCGCCCCCGGCCACGACGGGCGTCCCCGCGCGCAGGCCGGTGGCCGAGGCCGCCTCCTCGGTCACGGCGCCGGTGACCTCGGGGCCCTCGAACGTCTGCGGCAGCCAGTCGCGGGCGATCCCGAGCGCGTCGAGGATCTCGGCCGACCAGTCGCGCGCCGCGAGGTCGAACAGGATCGTCCCCGCCCCGTCGGCACGGTCCACCGCGCGCCCGCCGGTCAGCCGCAGGCGGACGAAGTCCTTCGGCAGGAGCACGTGCGCGATCCGTTCCCACACCTCCGGCTCGTGTTCGCGCACCCACAGGATCTTCGGCGCGGTGAACCCGGTGAGCGCGTCGTTGCCGGTCACCGCGATCAGCCGCTCGCGCCCGACCAGGTCGCGGATCCGGTCGCACTCGGCGCCCGTGCGCTGGTCGTTCCACAGGATCGCCGGCCGCAGCACCTCGTCGGCCGCGTCGAGCGCGACGAGCCCGTGCATCTGGCCCGTGAGGCCGACCGCGTCGATGTCGGCGCCCGTGAGCCCCGCCTGCGCGAGGGCCTCGGCCACCGCCCGCTGCGTGGCGTCCCACCACAGCTTGGGGTCCTGCTCGCTCCACAGCGGCCGCGGGGTGTCGTACGGGTACTCGGCCGAGGCGACCGCGGCGACGCCGCCGCTGCCATCGAGGATCACGGCCTTCGTCGCCGTCGTCGAGACGTCCAGACCCAGGACGTGGCTCACGTCTCGCTCCTTCCCGCGCCGGCCGCGCGGAGCGTCCAGCGCTCGGTATGTCGGGTGGTGGCGCCCGGCTCGAGCGTCACGAGCGGGCCGAGCGTCTCGAGCTCGCAGAACTCGTCGCACAGGTAGACCTGGAGGGCGGCGCCCCGGTCCGCGTAGGGCGCGTCCGGGTCGGGGTCGATCCGCTTCTCGAACGCCTCTCCGTCGATCCGGTAGGAGAGCGGCCCCTCGCCGGGCGCGGACCCGAGCTTGAGCGGGGGACCGGCGGGCTCCGAGCGGACCCGCACGACGCCGCGCTCGAAGCCGATCCGCTCGTCGGCGAGGTCCGTGTACGGCCACAGGACGACCGCCCGGTCGGCCTGCGGCCCCGGCCCCCGGGGCGGGAGCGGCAGCGTCGCCGTCCCGCCGGGCCGGAGCTGGGTGATCGCCCAGGGCGCGACCGTCACCGGGCGGTCCGAGTCGTTGCGCAGCTCGTGGTCGAGCGTCCACCCGCCCCGGGCGCCGCGGACCTGGAGCGCCTTCACGAGCCCGGCGGCGTCGGCCGGCGCCTCGACCCGGACGCCGCCGTCGATCTCGGTCGCGGTGCACGGGCGGTCGTCGGACGCGTACGTGACCTCCGGGATCTCGGGCGCGGCCCAGAGGCGGTGGCCGCCCACGAACGCGAACCTGCCGCCGTCCGGCCGCTCGAGCCCGCCCTCGGGCAGCACGGCCATGAGGTTCCCGGTCCGCCCGGTGAACCCGAGCACGCGTGGCCCGACGGAGGTGGTCACCATGACGGTGACCCCTCCGTCTGCCAGGCGCACGCACCGGTGTCCCGCGAAGGACGCCGTCTCGAGCGTCACCGGGCGCCGAGGAGCAGATCGATCGTCAGCTGGTCGAGCTCCTCGAACGGCAGCCCCCGCTCGCCGAGCGCCACGCGGTCGAGCTCCAGGTCGGAGAGCGCCGCGGCTCGCTCGGGCGTGTAGGGGCCGAGGAGCGAGGCCATCGACCCGTCGTCGAGCTCCGCGACCCGGGCGACGAGCGCCTGGATCTTGGGGTCCTCGTTCCACCGGGCCGCCTTCTCCTTCAGGATCAGGTACGTCCGCATGCAGCCCCTCGCGAACGCCTTCA
>DAIUEM010000054.1:0-10151 GCA_036845105.1 Actinomycetota bacterium
GAGGACGGTGAGCCCGCTCTCGGTGGTCAGGAACACCACCGGGACCTCGCCGTCTCGGAGCGCGGTGACCGCCTCCTCGCGGCCCGCCGCCGGGTCGACGTCCTCGACCGCGAACGGGTCGGGGAGGACCGCCGAGACGCGCTCGGCCGCGGGCCCGAGCACACGGACGGGGATCTCCTTCACGTCGAAGCTCGCCGCGTAGCCGAACACGACGAGCATCAGGATCGGCATGAAGATCAGCATCGCCAGCGTGCGGCGGTCGCGCCGCAGCTGCCGGAACTCCTTGACGATCATCGCCCACACGGTGGCTCACGCCCCTTCCCTCGAAACTCAACGTCTGCTGAATTCTACGGCTGTTGAGTTCCGCGAGGCAAGCCGTGGAGACGCTCAGGCGGGGCGGACGAGCGTGAGTAGCATGATCGTGGGCTCCACGGCCGCCAGGTCGTGCGGCGCGCCGGTCGTCATGTGGAGCCAGAAGCCGGGGCCGGCGTCGAAGCGCTCGCCGTCCACCGTGAGCCGCAGCCTGCCCGAGAGCACCTGCACGATCGCCGGCCGCGAGGCGGTGTGCTCGGTCAGGCCCTCGCCCGCATCGAACGCGAACACGGTGACGTCCAGGTCCTCGTCGCGGTGGACCACCTTCGAGACGACGGCGCCGGGCTGGACCTGGACGACCTGCGCGGCGTCGGCGATGGCGGTGTGCGGCATCTCGATACCTCCGGGTGGCGGTGCCCACACCCTACCCGGCGGCTCGGTGCTCGGAGGGGTCAGGCCGCGACCGCCGGACGCACGCCGTGGCGCACGGTCGCGATCGCCCACAGGAGCAGGATGTCGGCCGCGAGGAGCACGATCCAGGTCTCGCTCGGCCAGATCAGCCCAACGACGAAGATCAGGAGCGCTACCGCGCCCAGCACGGAGCTCAGGGTCCGGTATCCGCGCTTCATCGACAGGAACGCCTTCGGTGTCCCCGCCGCGTAACACATCGCGTACCCGAGCACCCCGAGCATGCCGATCGCGCTCCGCTCGCTGCCGAGCAGCGGCCAGTCCCATCCCTGCGTCGCCGCCAGCGTCACCAGGACGACCAGGGCCGCCAACACCGTCGTGATCCCGTCCCTCCACGTCAGTCGCATGCGACCTCCCCTCCTTCGTCAGTCCTCCTCGGCCTCGCGGGCCTCGATGATCCGGACCAGCTCTCGGTCGACGTCCTCGGGGAGCGGGAGCGGCTCGTGGTCCGCGAGGATCGCGTGCACCCGCTCTCGTGCTCGCTCTCGCGGCTCGGGGCGGCCGGCCTCCTCCCACGCCGCGGCGGTCAGGCGGTCGAACGTCTCGGGTCTCCACAGCTCGGCCAGGTGGCGCCGCGTGTGCGGGTGCGCGGTGAGGTCAGCGCCCGCCGCGAGCTCGGCGATCGCGTCGAGCGCGAGGGTCTCCTCGGTCACGGTGATGCCCTCGAGCACGTCGCAGAGCACGCGCCAGAGCTCGGCGTCGAGGATCACGTTCACGTCGTCGTAGACCGCCGCGCCGTGGAGCGTGCCGGTGCCGGTGATCATCTCGGCCCGGCCCGCGGCGATCATCGCCATCTGGGACACGGCGTGCTGCACGCCCGCCTGCCAGTCCTGCGTCTTCGCCCCCGTGTCGAGCGTGAGCACGTTGATCGGCACGCGGTAGCGATGCGCGAGCTGCGTGAACGCGAGCTTCAGCAGGGTGTCCTCCGGGCCCCAGTCCTGCCGGTAGCCGCCGGTGCGCAGGTCCATGAACGTCGGGTACGGCCCGCAGAACGTCACCGCGCCCGGGACGAGGGCCTCGACGATCGTCATCCCGCCGACCATCTCGGCGTTCATCGAGACGAGGGTTCCGGCCAGCGTCGCCGGCGCGGTCGCGCACCCGATCCCCATCGAGATGAAACCCGAGGGGAGCCCGCCGCGCGCGAACTCGATCGCCGCCTCGATCGGGCCGCCGTCGTACACGAGAGGGCTGATGCAGCACTGATAGGTCGAGACGATCGGGCGCCCCCGGAGCTCGCGGTCGCCGCCGGCGACGACGCGCGCCATCTCGAGCACCGCCCGCGCGTCGCGCCGGCTGTAGGTCTCGTTGTGCTGGGCGTGCTTCGACGACTGGCCGAGCATCACGCGCGTGATGTGCACCGCCTGCGTGTGGGTCGGCACGTCGGCGGGCGCCACCGTCGGCCACAGGTACGCCAGCTCGTCGACCGCGTCGGCCACCCGCGTCGTCTCTGTCAGGTCCTGAAGGTTCGACGGGCGCCGCAGGCCGGTCTCGCGGTCGATCAGGAACGCCGAGGTGCCGTCGCCCGAGAGCCACCCGGCGCTGCCGTCGATCGGCAGGTCGAGCGCCGGGTCGCGCGCGGCCATGAGGAAGGTCGGTGGGACGAGCGCCATGCACTCCTCGACCATCGCCGAGGGGAA
This sequence comes from Actinomycetota bacterium, assembly GCA_036845105.1. GTDB lineage: Bacteria > Actinomycetota > UBA4738 > UBA4738 > HRBIN12 > HRBIN12. Next base: position 2,418 of record DAIUEM010000054.1, read on the forward strand.
CCGAGCGGTCATCGCGGCCTCGTCCACCTTCGCGCCCGCCGCGCCGAGCTCGCGCAGGATGGCCTCCGAACGCACCTGAAGGCCGGTGCCCTTGAGCATGCGGAGGGTGGCGGCGTGGACACGCTCGAGCTCGTCCTCCGTGAGGACCTCGATCGTCCACGGGTTCCGCAGGCCGCGGATCCGACGTGCGGACGCCTCAGCGCTGGCGCTCATGCTCGGCGATCACCGCCCGGATCCGGTCCTCGGCGGCGGGCTCCAGCGGGAGCGGCTCGTGCGTCTCGAGCAGTTCGAGGGCCTTCGCGTGCGCGCGCTCGGGCGGCTGCGGGCGGCCCGCCCCCTCCCACGCCTCCCACGTGTCCGTGTCCATGAAGCGGGACATCCACGCCTCGCGCATGTGACGCAGCGTGTGTGCCTCGCCGAGGAAGTGGCCGCCGGGTCCGACGCCCTCGATCACCTCGGTGGCGAGGGCCTCGTCGTCCGCGGCGAATCCCAGCGGGATCCTTCGCACCAGGTCGAAGAGCTCGGTGTCGAGCAGCATCGCGACCGGCGAGAACACGCGGCCGCCGTCGCGCATCCCGGCCGCCGCCAGCAGGTCCGGCCCGGCCATCCATGCCGCCGTGGCGGAGAGCCCGCCCTCGATCCCGGCCTGCCAGTCCGAAGATCGCGAGCCCGTCGCGAAGGCCCCCACGTGGGCCGGCAGGCCGACCCGGCCCGCGACCTGGACCCACGCCAGCTGGAACAGCGGGTCCGCTGCGCCGCCGGGCGCCGACCCCCGGCCGCCGACGGGCACGTGCAGCGCGTCGGTGCCGAGGAACGTGGGCGCTCCGGGCGCGAGCAGCTGGAGGACGACGAGCCCGGCGAGCGTGTGCGCCAGGGAGATCACGATCGCCCCCGCGACGGTGGCGGGTGCGGTGACGCCAGCGATCGGCGACGCGACGATCCCGCATGGCACGCCCGCCTCGGCGAGGGCGACGGCGGCCTCGAGCCGTTCGCCGTCGAACGCGAGCGGTTCGCCCGCGTGCAGGACCGCGGAGACGATCGGGCGCTCGCGCGCGTCGGCGCCCGCCGCGAGCGGGGCGGTCTCGAGGAGCGCCTCGACGTCGCAGCGGTGGGTCGGGACCTCGACCTGGACGTGCTTCGAGGTGTTCGCCAGGCGCACGTGGACCTCCCGCGCCATCCTGCACTCGGCGGCGAGGTCGAGCGCCCGGACCGTTGGGCCGAGGTACCCGAGCTGTGGCACGGCGTCGGCCAGCCGCGCTGCGTCGGCCACGTCCGCGAGCGTCGACGCCCGCCGCTCGTCCGAGCGCAGGTCGACGGCGCGCTCGGCCGGCCCGCCGGTCCCGAGCCACCCGTCCCCCGCGCCCACGCGTAGGTCCGCCGACGGGTCGCGCGCCGCGAGCACGAGCTCGCTCGGCGCCGCGCCGAGCGCCTCGTCGATAAGCGGGCGCGGGAGGTGCGCCCGTTCGGGACCCACGCGGGCGCCGGCCGCCTTCAGACGGTCGAGGATCCGGTGCGAGCCGACGCGGACGCCCAGGTCGTCCAGCACGCGTAGCGCAGCGTCGCGGATCGCGTGGAGGTCCTCCTCGGGAAGGACGTCCAGGTCGGGGCCGCGGCGGAGCGGGAGCACGCGGGCGCCGGCCGACACGGTCGGAACCTGTTGCCGCAGAGCGTTGATGGCCGGCACATCCCCCTCCGGAGCGTGTCCCGGCCAGCCTAGGTCAGGGGGTCGCGGCGCCGGACGGACCGCTCAACCCCGTTCCGGCGGGTCCTTCGGTCCTGGGTCGTCGGCGGCGCGGACCGCTTCGAGCGCGGCCCGGACGTCCAGTCGGATCCCGGTCTCGCGCTCGGAGACCTCCCAGAGGGTGCGGATCGCCGAGCGGCTCCGCGAGCGCCCGAGGAGCGGCCGGCGCACCGGCGTGCCCCAGTTCACGAACCGCGGCGTGTAGAGGCGGCCGCCCTTCAGCGTCGGGTCGGTCGCCGCCCGGAGCAGCGACAGGGCACCACGGGCGGGGGTCATGCCGTAGCGCTGCACGACCTCGTGCCAGAAGCGCTGGCTCCGCCCGCCGCCGGTCTCGCGGACGCTCCGCGCCTGCAGGTCGGTGTGCGTGAGGCCGGGATGGACCACGATGCTCTGCGCGTTCGCGCCGGCCCCGCGGAACCGGCGCTCGAGCTCGACGGCGAAGTGCACGTTCGCGAGCTTCGACTGCCCGTACGCCCTCCAGGGGTCGTACCGGCCGCGCAGGTGCGGGTTGACCGGGTCGATGGCACGGCCGACGTGGCGCCCGGTGCTCGTGACCGACACGACGCGAGCGCGAGGACTGCGCAGCAGCGCGGGGAGCAGCAGGGCCGTGAGCGCGAAATTCCCAAGGTGGTTCGTCCCGAGCTGCAGCTCGAACCCGTCGGCCGTCCGCTGCTCGGGCAGGCCCATCACGCCGGCGTTGTTGACCAGGATGTCGATCGTCCGATGCGCCGCCAGGATCCGTTCCGCGGCCGCGCGGATCGAGTCGAGCGAGGCGACGTCGAGCTCCTGGTGTTCGAGCGAGGCGCCCGGGGCGTCCGCGAGGATCTCGGCCCGGGCGCGCTCCGCCTTCGCGGCGTCGCGGGCGGCCAGGACGACGTGCGCGCCCCTGCGCGCGAGCTCGCGGGACGTTTCCAGGCCGAGGCCCCCGCTCGCGCCGGTCACGACCGCCACCCGGCCGGTCAGGTTCGGGATGTCCGCGGTCGCCCACGCCATGCTCGGCTCCCTTGCGTCTCGTCGGTACCTCGTCCACCATCATCCACTCCGGATCCGCGAACTCGACGCGGCGGGTCGGCGGTCGAGGACGAGGGAACACCTCGGTTCGCCGAGGAGTCGTTCTCCGAACCCGGCGTCCGACCACCGCCGGGGATGCCGTGGACGAAGACCGGTTGCCCATCGAGTTCGGACCCTGTTCGAACGGGGAGTACGATCCGCGCAGACTCCCACCCGTCGTGCGCGAGGCCGTCCGCCGCGCCCGCGTCGAGTGCCTGGTGGCGGCCGACCGCGTGGGCATGTCGCGCCGCCGGTTCCTGCGATCGCTGTGCGCGGCCTCGATCACGCTGCTGGCGCTCGACGCGTGCGCGCGCGAGGCCTCGGCGGACGTCCGAGAGCACCATCGCGCCGAGGTGGCGACGTCGGTGTGACGGTGACCGAGGGCTATCCGCCCGCGGGCAGGACCTCGGCGTCGGGTCGGAGGGCCTCGATGTCGCGTTCGAAGTCGGCGCGGAGTCGGCGCTTGTCGTCGTCGTCGAGCCACGTCGCCTCGACGCCGTCGAGCGCGATCGCCGCGACGTCCTCGAACGACAGGTCGAACGCCTCGGCGACCGAGCGGTACTCCTTGCCCAGGTCGAGGTCGGTCATCGCGGGGTCGTCCGTGTTCAGCGTTGCCAGCAGGCCGGCCTCGCGCATCCGCATGTACGGGTGCTCGGCGAGCGCGGTGACCTTGTTCGCGATCAGCACGTTGCTGTTCGGACAGACGTCCAGTGGGACGCGATCCTCGGCGACGCGAGCCGTGAGCTCCGGGTCCTGGAGGATCGACAGGCCGTGGTCGATCCGCTCGGCGCCGAGCGCCTCCAGCGCCGTGGCGATGTTGTCGGGTCCGGTGTCCTCGCCGGCGTGCGCGGTGCACCGCAGCCCGGCCGAGCGTGCCAGCTCGTACGCCGGCGCGTAGTCCCGTGGATCCACGCCGAGCTCGGTCGAGTCCAGCCCGATCCCGATCACCCTGTCGGCGTGGCCGGCCCGGCGGAGCTCAACGAGCCGCTCGACCAGCTCGAGCCCCGCGGCGCCGCCGTACGCGCGATCCAGGTCGCAGATCGCCATGCACCGGACGCCGGTCTCGGCCTCGGCGGCCTCGAACCCCCGGGTGATCCCCTCGACGATGCCCTCGAGGTCCTGACCGGCGTCGAGGTGCCGAGCCGGTGTGAAGAAGATCTCGCCGTACCGGAGCCCGTAGGGGGCGGCGTGCACGACGGACTCGTAGGCGGCGCGCTCCCAGTCCCCGCGGGTCTCGAGCAGCGCCTGCACGAACCAGAAGACCTTCAGGAAGCCGTTCAGCGAGTCGTACTCGTACAGGTCCTCGATCCGCGGGACGGGCAGGGCCTGGCCGTTCTTCGCCGCGAGCTCCGAGACGGTGGCCGGCGCGATCGTCCCCTCCAGGTGGCAGTGCAGCTCGACCTTCGGGATCCGGTCGTAGACGTCGGTCATCCGGGGAATGGTACCCGCGCGCGCCGCGGCTCAGCGCTCGGCCTTCTGCAGGTCGGCGAGTCGCTTCGCGCTCTTCGACGGCGAGGGCACCTTCCCGTCTGGGGTCAGGTAGTCGACCACCGCCGGCAGGAGCTGCGCGATGCCGGATGCGGCCTCGTCCTCGGAGACGCCGGCCCTCTTCGCGGCGGCCGCGACCTTCTCCTTGCCGAGGGCCTTCTTGACCTTCGCCCCGGACACGCGCTCGTTCGCGCCGGTGCCGACCCACGAGGACGCCTGCTCGGCCAGCCCGGCCAGGTCCAGGTCGCCGAGGAGCCCGGCCAGACCCTCCTTCGGCTTCGCCGCCCTCGAGCCCTTCCTCGCGGCGGTCTTCGCGCCCGCCTTCGCCCCGGGGCCGGCCTTCTTCGCGGGCGAGCGCTTCGCGGTGGAAGGCTCGTCCTTCCCGTCGGCCTTGCCTTTCACGAACCCGACCACCGAATCCAACAGCTCGGGATGCTTCTTCGCCTCCGCGACGGCCTTGCCGAGCATGTCCTGCAGCTCCATGACGCCCCCTGCGGCCGATCTCCCGCCCGAGCCTATGCCTCCCGACCCTGCCTTGCCCGTCTGGGGGCGCGAGCGTACCCTACGCGAACACGTCTGGGGTGCGAGAGGGGGACACGGCGTTGAACGTCGACGAGGTCATCAGCAGGCGCGAGCTGCTCAAGCGCGGGGGACTGGCCGCGGGAGCGCTCTCGCTCGGGGGACTGCTGGCGGCGTGCGGCTCGGAGCCGCCGGCCGAGGGTGGGGGTCCGACCGGCCAGACCGGCGCCTCGCCGTCGCCGCAGAGCATCGAGGGCGCGAGGATCAAGGTCTCCACGTACGGGGGCTTCTTCGAGGAGAACTTCGCGAAGATGTATCCCGCCTTCACCGAGGAGACCGGCGTCGAGGTCGAGTCGATCGCCGAGCCGACGTCGGAGGCGTGGGTCGTGCAGCTGCAGCAGGCGATCGATTCGGGCGCGCCCCCGCCCTCGGACGTCTCGATGCTCTCGGGCGTGGGGATCCAGCGCGCGATCAAGGGCGACATCCTCGTGACGTTCGACCAGGCGGCGATCCCGCAGGCGACGAACCTGGCCGAGGGCTACATCCGCACCGACGCCGCCGGCAAGGTCGCGGGCGTGGGCGGCGTCTCCTGGTACATCACGCTGGTGTCGAACACCGACCGGGTGGCCGAGAGCCCCGACTCGTGGACGTCGTTCTGGGACGCTCAGTGGGAGAACGAGCTGGCGCTTCTGAAGAACGCTGCGAACTCCTACCTGATCGAGACGACCGCCGCATGCTTCTTCGGCGGCTACGACATCCTCGAGACGCAGGACGGCGTGGTCGAGGTGCTCACGAAGCTCCAGGAGGTCAAGCCGAACGTCAAGCTCTGGTACCGGGACGAGGCCCAGGCGCAGCAGGCGTTCAACACCGGCGAGGTCTCGATCGGGCAGTTCTACCACGACATCACCACGTACGCGGCGTCGCAGGGCGAGCCGCTGCGGAGCGTGTTCCCCGTCGAGGGCGCGATCTTGGACTCCGGGTTCTGGGCGATCTCCAAGACGGTCGAGAACGAGGCTGCGTGCCAGGCGTTCATCGACTACATGTGCCGGCCCGAGATCCAGGCCGAGCTCGCGCGGACGCTCGGCACCACGCCGACCGCCAAGCAGGAGACGATGGACCTTTCGGCCGAGGAGTACGAGGCGGTCGGCGGTCCCGGCCCCGAGGCGGCGCTCCGACCCAAGTACGAGATGTACGACGAGTGGGAGGACTGGATCGACCAGCAGTGGACCGAGATGATCCTGTCCTGACGAGCGCGTCGTGCAGGCTCGCGGGGGTCTGAGGCTCGAGGGCCTCGTCAAGCGGTTCGGCGACGTCCTGGCGGTCGACGGCGTCCACCTGGAGCTGCCGCCGGGACAGCTGATCTCGTTCCTGGGCCCGTCGGGCTGTGGCAAGACGACGACGCTGCGGATGATCGCGGGGCTCGAGCGGCCGACCGAGGGCCGCGTCTATCTGGACGGCGATGACGTCACCGACCGGCCGCCGCACCTGCGGGACATCGGCATGGTGTTCCAGACGCTCGCGCTGTTCCCGCACCTGTCGGTGGCGGGGAACATCGGCTACGGGATGCGGATCCGTGGCGTCCCGAAGAACGAGACCGACGGCCGCGTGACCGAGCTGCTCGACCTGGTCAGCCTGCACGGGCTCGGCGACCGTCGGATCTCGCAGCTCTCGGGCGGGCAGCGGCAGCGGGTGGCGACCGCCCGGGCGTTGGCTCTCGAGCCTCGGCTGTTCCTGTTGGACGAGCCGCTCTCGGCGCTGGACGCGAACCTGCGCGAGCAGCTGCAGGTCGAGCTCCGGCTGCTGCAGCAGAAGCTCGGCATCACCACGATCATGGTGACGCACGACCAGCGCGAGGCCATGACGATGTCGGACATGGTCGTCGTGATGAACCAGGGCCGGGTCGAGCAGGTCGGCGAGCCGCTCGAGGTCTACCGCCGACCCGACACGCCGTTCGTCGCCAGCTTCATCGGGCGCACGAACATCCTGCGCGGCGAGGTCTCGGACGGCGTCGTCCGGATCGCCGGCCGGCCGTTCGAGGTCGATCGTCCGCTCGAGCCCGGGCCCGTCGCGATCTCGGTCCGGCCCGAGGACGCGCACCTGCAGACGACCTCGACGCCCGAGACGAACGCGCTGCCTGGGCGTGTCGTGTTCGTGCGCGACCTGGGCGAGCTCTTCGAGTGCTACGTGGACTGCGGCGTGGGCGAGCACGTGGTCGTCGCCGGGTCGCCCCGCGAGCGTGTGAGCGTCGTGCAGGGCCAGCCGGTCAGCGTGTCGTTCCCACGCGAGGCCTGCGTCGTGGTGGAGGGATGAGCGAGGTCCGCCGCCCGAGCGCCGGCACGAAGGCCGTCCTGGGCTTCCCGCTGGCGATGCTCGGGATTTTCTTCCTCGCGCCCTTCGGCATCATGCTCGCGACGTCCTTCTACCACCGGATCGAGGGTGGCTTCTACGAGCCCGCGTTCGAGCTCGCGAGCTGGGAGCGCCTGCTGCAACCGGTCTTCATCGAGCGCACGCTGTTCTCGATCGGCATCTGCCTGCTCGCCGGCGCGGTGTGCATCGTCGTCGCGTTCCCGTTCACGTTCTTCCTCACGCGGATGCGCCGGCGGCCGCACGTCACGCTGCTCGTACTCATCATGTCCGCGCTCGCGCTATCCGAGGTCATCGTCGGGTTCGCCTGGAGCGTGCTGCTCGGCCGGGCCGCCGGCATCTCGAACATCCTCGTGTGGCTCGGCGCGATGGACGAGGCCGCGGCGTACCAACCCAGCTTCGTCGCCGTGCTGCTCGGCCTGTGCTACATCGCGTTCCCGTACTGCATCCTCACGCTGTACCCGCAGCTCTCGCGCCTGGATCCCGAGCTGACCGAGGCCGCCCAGACGATGGGCGCCTCGCCGTGGCGCACGTTCTGGACCGTCGTCGTGCCGATCGGCCGGCCGATCATC
>DAIUEM010000055.1:0-10103 GCA_036845105.1 Actinomycetota bacterium
CGGATCGGCCGCGGGAGCTCTGTTCATCCGCTCGTACGAACGCGGCGAGCGCGTATACCTGTCGATGCTCTCGCGGGGCTACGCGGGGTCGATCCCCCGGGTGGAGGCCGCGCCGGCGACCCCGGCGACGTGGGCGCTCGCGCTCAGCCTCCCGGCGGTCGCGGGAGCGATCGCCCTCGCGGCGTGGGTGGCGACGTCGTGACCGGCCCGGCGCTCGAGGTCCGGGAGCTCGCGTTCGCGTATCCCGACGGCAGCCAGGCGCTGTTCGGTGTGGACCTCACGGTCGAGCCCGGCGAACGGGTGGCGGTCCTCGGCCCGAACGGCGCCGGCAAGACGACCCTGGTGATGCACCTGAACGGGATCCATGCCGCGCAGCACGGCGTCGTCACGGTTGGGGGGCTGCCGGTGAAGAAGGAGCACCTGCGCGAGATCCGCCGTCGCGTCGGCATCGTGTTCCAGGACCCCGACGACCAGCTGTTCATGCCGACCGTGCGGGAGGACGTCGCGTTCGGCCCGGCGAACCTCGGGCTGCGCGGGGACGAGCTCGAGGCGCGGGTCCGGGCGGCGCTGGAGGCCGTCGGCATGGAGGAGTTCACCGACCGCGCGCCGCACCACCTCTCGTTCGGTCAGCGCCGGCGGGTGGCGGTGGCCACGGTCCTCGCGATGGAGCCCGAGATCCTCGTGCTCGACGAGCCGAGCTCGAACCTGGACCCGGCCGGCCGGCGCGAGCTCGCCGACATCCTCCGGAGCCTGCGGATCACGATGCTGATGGTCACCCACGACCTGCCCTACGCGCTCGAGCTCTGCCCGCGCGCGGTGGTGATGAACCGCGGGACGATCGTCGCCGACGGCGCCACGGTCCAGATCCTCTCGGACGCGGACCTCATGCGGGCCAACCGCCTCGAGCTCCCGTACGGGTTCTTCCCGGAGCTCGCGGGCGAGAGCGCCACGGCTTGACCCTGCCGGCGCCGGGCTCAGCCGGCCGTGACCTGCCGGCGGCACTCCGCGCACAGGCCGCTGATCGCGAAGTGGGTGAGGTCGGGCCAGAACCCGTGGTGCTGCTCGATCAGCTTCTGGAGCGCCGCGGCCTCGTCGATGGACAGGTTGTCCGCGGCGCCGCACCGGGAGCACGCCAGGTGGACGTGCCCGGCGTCCTCGGTCCGGTGGTACTCGGCGCCGCCCTCGAGGTGCGCGTGGGCGAGTACCCCCGCCTCCTCCAGGAGCGCGAGCGTGCGGTAGATCGTGGAGGCGTTCACGCCCGGCATGTCCGCCTGGACCTTGCGCGCGAGGGCCGTGGGGGAGATGTGGCCCTGCGTCTTCATGATCTCGGCCACGATGACGCGGCGCTGGGGCGTCATCCGAAGACCTCGCTGGCGCAGAAGCTCGATGACGTCGTCGACCATCCGGTCGCTCATGCCCGGATTGTAGCAGTCTCTTGCACCTGCAAGAAGGATGCGACAAGGGTCAGGGCGGCGGGAGCCCGAGGGCTCGGGCGGCCCACGGCAGAGCCGTGCGGGCCTGCCGGAGCTGGGTCGAGCGGACGTGCGGCGCCGTGGGGATCGGCGGCCTGGCCGCGTGCGCGCCGAAGAACCCGGCCGCACATGCGGCGAGCCGGTCGAGGCCGTCCGTGGCGTCGAGCACGACCCCCGGCGCCGGTCCGCCCTCGGCGCGCAGGCTCGGGAGCCAGAACGCGACGTCGAGGAGCGGGTTGCCGACCGAGGTCCAGCTCCAGTCCACGAGGATCGCGGTCCCGTCCGGTCGGAAGCACACGTTGTCGCTCCGCACGTCGAAGTGCAGGAGCGCCTCGCCCTCGAGCGGTGCGGCGTGAGCAGCCTCGCATAGGACCGGCATCGCGCGCTCGAGCCAGCCGGCGGAGCACAGGCCGAGCGCGAGGAACGGCTCCGGGTCCCGCTCGATCTCGTCCCAACCGTCGCGCAGCTCGAGCCTCGGGTCGGCGGCGCTCGGTGTGTCGTCCGGGACCGGCCACCTGTGGACCCGCTCGAGCGCCGAGAGCACGGCCTCGACGCGCCCGGGCGTCCACGGCGGGGGCCACTCGGCCGACGACAGGTCTTCGAGCGCGAGCGCCGGCCGCCGCCCATCGTCGTACCACCCGACGTAGCGGGGCATGAACGGCGCGCCCCGCATGATCGCGTAGTACCGGTGCTCCTCCCGGAGCCAGCTCGCCGTGAGGTCGTCGGTCGCGACCTTCACGAAGGCGCGGGTCCCGTCCTCGAGCGTGACGACCCACCGGCGGGCGGGTGTGTGGCCGCCGGTCGTGACGGGTTCCCACGCGACGGGCGAGCTGCGGAGTCGCTTCAGGGCGCGCCCGACGGTCGCCATCTCCTGCGGGGTCGGCTCCACGTCCGGAGCCTACCGGCCCCGGTTCGTCCCGCCGCCCTCCGGTCTGGAAAGATAGGCGCCGTGCGCGGCGAGTACGTGCGGACCCGGAAGCAGGGCGCGGTGGCGACGATACGGCTGGATCGTCCGCCCGCGAACGCGCTCGGGCAGGCGGTCTCGCTCGAGCTGCAGGAGGCCGCTCGGGCCGTCGCCGAGGACCCTGCCATCCGAGCCGTCGTCCTGTGGGGTGGCGAGCGGATCTTCGCGGCCGGGGCGGACATCAAGGCGATGGCCGAGTGGGGGCCGGCCGAGATCGACCCCGACGTCTCGGCGCTTGAGCGGGCCTGCCGCGACCTGGAGGCGGTGCCGAAGCCCGTGCTCGCCGCCGTGAACGGGTACGCCCTCGGCGGGGGCTGCGAGCTCGCCCTTGCCTGCGACGTCCGGGTCGCGGCCGAGGATGCGAAGCTCGGCCTGCCCGAGATCCGCCTCGGCGTGATCCCCGGCGCGGGCGGGACCCAGCGCCTGCCGCGGCTGATCGGGCTCGCGCGCGCCCGCGAGATGATCTTCACCGGCCGTCACGTCGGCGCGGAGGAGGCGCTCAGGATCGGGCTCGTCGACCGGGTCGTGCCCGCCGACCTCGTCTACGAGACCGCGCTCGAGGAGGCGGCACGGTGGGCCGAGGGCCCGACGCTCGCACTGGGCGCTGCGAAGGCCGCCCTGAACGCCGCGGCCGAGCTCGACCTCGCGAGCGGCCTGCGCGTCGAGCACGACGTGTTCGTCCGGCTCTTCGGCACCCACGACCAGCGCGAGGGCATGCGTGCGTTCCTCGAGAAGCGCGAGCCCCGGTTCGAGGGGAGGTAGACGTGAAGGTCAGGCTGGCGACCCCCGACGACGTGCCCTCGCTCGTGGCGCTGTTCCACGAGCTCGACCGCATGCAGGCGGACTGGCGCGTGTTCACCCCCCGTCCCGGGTTCTACGACGAGGTCGGCGAGAAGTACGAGGAGGCGATGCGGACGCCCGACGCCGTGGTGCTCGTGGCCGAGGACGACGAGGGCGAGGTCGTCGGGATGGCGTTCGGCGAGGCGCACGCGCCTTCGCGGTTCTCCGACGAGCGGGCGTTCGAGATCTCGGGCGTCGTGGTCCGGGCGGGGTACCGCGGCCGCGGGGTCGGGCACGAGCTCGTGCGGGAGGCAGGCAGGTTCGCCCACGACCGGGGGATCGACTGGGTCGAGTTGAAGACCTTCGCGCCGAACCAGGGGGCCATGGCCTTCTGGGAGGGTCTCGGCTTCACGCCGCGGGTCGTCCAGATGACCTCACCGACCGACCTCCTGCTCGAGCGCCTCGACGAGGCGTAGGTTCCGGGCATCGACCGCCCGCAGAACCTATGCACACGGGCGATCTCCTCCCGCCGGGGAACGAACCGGTGAATCCGATGGTTCGAATAGGAGATGACTCCGCCGCGATGGGCGGGGCGTTCGAACCAAGGAGTGAAGCATGGCTTCGGAGTCCATGTACCGCGGCGCACGTGTCCGCGAGCTCCCACGCGCGAACCGAACGTACGGCGCCGGCCGAGTCTGCGCCGCCGAGGGCTGCTCGACGAAGCTCTCGATGTACAACAAGTGGAAGTTCTGCTGGCAGCACGAGCCCGTCCACACCTACGTCGCCCGCGGCAAGCGCCGCAGCCGCAAGGAGATGCAGGCCGCGTGAGCGCCTGAGCCCCCCTCAGCTCACACTGGCCGCCCCGGAGCCCTCCCGTTCGCGGGAGGGCTTCCGGCTTACGACGAAGGGCCGCGTCAAGCGCGCCCGACGCCGGGCCGACAACTGAAGCGAGACCGCTCCCCCCACCCGCGGTCGAACCCGGATGCCCAACGACCTCGACGGTCCGCCCGAGATGCTCGAGGCGGCGTGTCCCTTCTGCGAGCGCACGGTGCTCGTCTACGAAGAGCCGGCTCGGTGCCCGCTGTGCGCCTGCCCGCTCGAGGAGCTGAGGATGCGGCCCTACATCTGGCCCGACGAGGAGCCCTCGACGTCCTGACCGCTCAACCGTCGGACGTGCCGCCGAGCACCCGATCCACGATCGCCCTGGCCTCGTCCACGCGGTCGCGGTCGACGAACAGCCGCACGCCGTGCTCCCACACGCTGCTGATGAAGCCCGGCTGCTTGTACCACCACACGATGCCCGCGTGCTCGAGCTCGCCCGCGATCTCGTTCGCGTGCTCGCGCGTGAACTGACCGAGGTGGACCGTGCGCACCTTCGGCGGTCGGCTCATGGGACGAGCACCGCCTCGCGCCACCCGCGGACCGAGCTCACGAGGGCGATCGCCTCCACCGAGCGCAACTCCTCGATCGTGACCGGGCGCTCCTCGAGCCGCCCCTCGCGGACGAGCACCTCGCGGTAGGTCCCGGCGAGGAGCCCGGCGTCGCGCGGCGGCGTCACCCATCGACCCCCCACCCGGACGGCGAGGTTCGCGATCGTCGTCTCGGTCGCCTCCCCCCGGGTGTTCACGAGGACGACGTCCTCCACGTCGGGACGACGCTCCCGGCGGCGCTCGTACGGCCCTCGGCGCGTGGTCTTGTGGAAGAGCCACACGTCGCCCGGGTCGACGGGCTCGTCGTCGAGCGCGACCCGGATCGGCCCTCGCGCCGCGGCGGGAAGGGGCGCCACCTCGGTCGTGAGGGTTCCGTCGCGCTCGAGCTGCAACCGGACCCGGACCTCGGGCTCGCTCGCGTCCGCGGTGACCTTCTCGAGGGTGGCCGTCGCCGAGGCCGGATCGAAGCGGAAGCCCAGGTAGGCAGCCGAGTCGCGCATCCGGGCGAGGTGCTCGGCCAGGTGCGCGAACCCGCTGGGGGCGCTCCAGCGGAGCGTCTCGAACAGCGCGAACGCCGGACGGACCGTGGTGAGCACCCTCGCCTTCGCGATGGCCTCCTCGTACTCGGCCGGCGCGGACGAGTCGTACGTGACGCCGCCGCCGACGCCGTACTCGGCCAGGCCGGAGGGCGCGTGGACCACCACGGTGCGGATCGCCACGTTGAACGCGGCCGTCCCCCCGCCCGACCCTGGGGGCGCGAGGTACCCGATCGCCCCGCAGTAGACCCCGCGGGGCGAGTCCTCCAGGTGGGCGATCATCCCCATCGTCGCGACCTTGGGGGCGCCGGTGACCGAGCCGCTCGGGAAGAGCGCGCGGAACACTCCGGCCACGCCGGTCCCCGGCCGAAGGACGGCCTGGATCGTCGAGGTCAGCTGCCAGACCGTCTCGTAGCGCTCGGCGTGGAACAGCTCGTCCCAGGCGACGCCCCCCGGGACCGAGATCCGGCCGAGGTCGTTGCGGAGCAGGTCGACGATCATCGCGTTCTCGGCGCGGTCCTTCGCCGAGCCGACGAGCCGGCGTCGGATCTCCTCGTCCTCCGCGAGCCACCGACCGCGCGGCGCGGTCCCCTTCATCGGCCGCGTCGTGATGCGATCGCCGTCGAGCCGGAAGAACAGCTCCGGCGAGGCCGAGAGGACGTGGAAGGGCCCGGCCTGCAGGTACGCGGCGTACCCGCCCCGCTGCCCGAGCGCCAGGTCCCGGTACAGACCCCGGGGGTCGCCGGCGACGGTGGCGCGCAGCCGGATGGTGTGGTTCACCTGGTAGGTCTCACCCGCCGCGATCGCCTCACGGATGCGCGCGATCGCGGCGTCGTACGAGTCGCGGCCGACCGAGGGGCGCCAGGGGCTCGGCGCCGGGTCCCGCTCCGACGCCGGTGGCTCGAGCTGCGACGCGTCGTGCCGCTCGGCGAACAGGGTGAACCACGCGAGCGGGAGCTCGGCGAAGGCGTCCCCCGGCTCGCGCGAGCGCACCCGGAGGTCGGCGTTCAGGCCCGGCGCCGCCTCGTAGGTCACGAAGCCCGCGGCCCACAGGCCGCGGCCGACGGCCGCCTCCGCGGCCTCGAGCACCCCGAGCACCTCGTCGGGCCGCCGGGCCTCGAGCACGCCGACCGGCTCCTCGAGCCGGAAGGACCGCTCTGCGCCTGGGGTCAGGTCGTCGAACCTCGCGAGCGTCACCGGGCCAGCCTCGCGCGGCGGACGGGAACCGTCCAGTCCCCGCGTTCAGCCGGCGGCCTTGCGGCGGGCGATCTCGTCGATCAGCCGAGGGACGAGGGAAAGGGCATCGCCAACGACCCCGAGGTCCGCCAGCGCGAAGATCGGCGCCTGCGGGTCCTTGTTGATCGCCACGATGCGCCGCGAGCCCTTCATCCCGACGACGTGCTGCGTGGCGCCGCTGATGCCCACCGCAAGGTACACGTCCGGCTTCACAGTCTTGCCCGTCTGCCCGACCTGCTGGCTGTACGGGACCCAGCCGGCGTCGACCACCGCCCGGGTCGCGCCGACCGCCGCACCGCCGATCGCCTCGGCCAGCCGGTCGAGCAGCGCGAAGTTCGCCGGCTCCTGGAGCCCGCGCCCGCCCGAGATCACGACCCTGGCCTCCTCGAGCTTCGGGCCGCTCGCGGCCTCCTCGTGGCGCTCGACCCGCCGGGGCGTGCGGAGGTCGTCGGGGACCTCGACCTCGACCGGAACGACCGTGGCGGTGCCCCCGGTCGGCTCGGCCACGAACGACTTCGGCCGCACGAGCACGAGCCTGGGCTCCGGGCCCTCGAGCGCCACCTCGACGACGTGCGAGTCGCCGTAGATCTGCGTCACCGCTCGGTCGAGCGCCACCACGTCGCTCGCGTTGCTCATGAGCGTCGAGCCCGTGATCGCCTGCAGGCGTCCGGCGACGTCGCGACCCTCGTGCGAGGTGGGGAACCAGATCATCGCGGGCCGATGCTGCCGCGCAAGCTCGCCGAGCGCATGGGCCGCCGCCCGGCCGACGACCTCGCCGTAGACGGGCTCGTCGCTCGCGTACACGGTCGTCGCGCCGTGCTCCGCGAGCGGCCCCGCCGAGGCGGTGGCGCCGGGCCCGAGCGCGACGGCGGCGACGTCGCCGCCGACCGTCCTCGCCTTCGTCAGGAGCTCGAGCGCCGAGCCCGCCGGCCCCTCGGTCCCGATCTCCGCGTACACCCAGATCGTCGCCACGTCAGATCACCTTCGCCTCGGCCAGGAAGGCCAGGATGCGCTCGACGGCGGCGTCGCCCTCGACGATCTCGCCCGGCCCCTTCACCGCCGCGGGGGTGACCGAGAGCACCCGCTGCGCGGGAGTCACGTCGGCGGGGGACAGGCCGAGGTCCGCGAGTGCCAGCTGCTCGACCGGCTTCGTCTTCGAAGCCATGATCCCCTTCAGCGTCGCGTAGCGCGGCTCGGCGGCGCTCCCCGTCACGCTGACGAGCGCGGGGAGTCTGCCCTCGAGCACGTCGTAGCCGAGGTCGGTCTGCCGCTCGACGCGAACGGCGCCTGCTTCGACCTCGATCCTGCGGGCGAACGTGAGCGCCGGGACGCCGAGGAGCTCGGCGACCGCCATCGGCAGGGTCCCGCTGTAGCCGTCGGTGGACTCGACCCCCGTGAGGAGCAGGTCGAACGGCCGGCGACCGATCGCGGCCGCGAGCACCCGCGCCGTGGCCAGGGTGTCGGCACCGCGGAGCGCCGGGTCGGTCACGAGTGTGCCCTGGTGGGCCCCCATCGACAGACCCTTGCGGACCGCGCCCATCGCGACCTCGGGCCCCATCGAGACGAGCGTGACCTCGCCGCCGTGCGCCTCGACGACCTGGAGGCCGGCCTCGACCGCGTACTCGTCGCCCGGGTCCAGGGAGCCGTCCGTGCCCTCGCGCTGCACGAGGAGGTCCTCTCCGATCTTCGGCGTGCCCGCGGGATCGGGCACGTACTTCACGAGCACCACGACGTCCATCCGCACCGCCCTCACTGCTCGGGACCGGGGAAGGATACCCGCCGATCGGGCGGTCTCCGGCGCCGAGCGCGTAGCATCGGACGGCGATGGGACGCAAGGGCTCGGTGCTCGTGGCGATGTCGGGGGGCGTGGACTCCTCGGTCGCCGCGTGCCTGCTCCACGAGCAGGGGTACGAGGTCGTCGGCTCCCACATGCGCCTCGTACACCTCGAGGGCGTCGAGCACGGCTGCTGCGGACCATCCGCGCGTGCCGACGCCGAGGCCGTGGCTCGGATCGGCGGGTTCCCGTTCGAGATCGCGGACATGACGCTCGAGTTCGACGAGCACGTGATCGGCGACTTCGTGGCCGAGCACGAGGCCGGCCGCACGCCGAACCCGTGCGCCCGGTGCAACGCGGAGATCAAGTTCGGTGCGTTCCTGCGCCGGGCGGACGAGCTCGGGATCGACGCCGTCGCGACCGGCCACTACGTCCGGACCGACCGCGACGCCGCCGGGCGGTGGCGACTGCGCCGCGGCGCCGACCGGTCGAAGGACCAGTCGTACATGCTCCACATGCTCGGGCAGCGCGAGCTCGCGCGGGCCGTGTTCCCGGTCGGCGGGATGCCGAAGGCCGAGACGCGCCGCCACGCCGAGCGCCTCGGCCTGCCGGTCGCCCGCAAGCCCGACTCGCAGGAGCTGTGCTTCGCGCCGAGCGGCGACGCCGGTGGGTTCCTCGGGACGGTCGCACCCCATCTCATGCGCGAGGGCGAGGTCGTCGACCCCGACGGCCGGGTGCTCGCGCGCCACGCCGGCGCGGCGGCGTTCACGGTGGGGCAACGGCGCGGGCTCGGCGTCTCGAGGCCGGAGCCGACCTACGTGCTCGAGATCGACGCGCCGGCGAACCGCGTCGTCGTGGGCCCCGACGAGCTGCTCGAGCGCCGAGGGCTCGTCGCCGACCGCGTCTCCTGGGTCGCCGGCCGCCCGCCGGTGGTGGATGCCCCGTTCGAGGCCGAGGTCCGGATCCGCTACCGGGGCGAGGACGTCCCCTCGGTGCTGCGTGCCGAGGCCGATCGGCTGCGCGTCGAGTTCCGCCTGCCGCAGCGCGGCGTGGCACCCGGGCAGAGCGTCGTCGTCTACCGCGGCGAGGAGCTGCTCGGCGGCGGCCGGATCGTCGGGTCGCTCCGCTGAGCGCCGGGGTCCGCCGGCGGCTGGGCGTCTCCGCGGCTCGCTATCATCGGCCGGTGGAGGACCCGTCCGCGTGAAGCTGCTCAGACGCAAGCCGCGTGTCTTCGACATCCAGGTCCAGGACATGGTCTTGCACGTCACGGCGGGCACCGACCTGAACGAGGAGTCGCGCGCCGCCGCCCTGTCGTTCTGGGAGCAGCTGCACGCCTACACGCTCCGGAACCCCGACATCCGCACGAGCAAGCGCCCGATGGAGGTGCCGGAGGACGCGCCCGAGATCGTGCGCGAGATGGTGGGCGCCGCCGCGACGGCCGGCGTCGGGCCGATGTTCTCGTTCCGAGGGGCGGTCACCGATCACGTCGGCCGGTTCCTCGCGCGGGATCTCGACGACGTGACCGTGAGCTGCGGGGGCGACTACTTCATCCTCGCGCGCAAGCGCCAGAAGCTCACGATCCACACGAAGCCCGACGGGGGCGGCATCGCCGTCGTCGTGCAGCCGAGCAAGCGGGGCGTCGGCGTGGCGACCTCGCTCGGGCGCGGCGGCGCGGCGGTCGACGCGGTCGCGGTGCTGGCCGAGTCCTGCATGCTCGCGGACGCCGCCGCGGCGGGCGTGCGGGCGATCGTGCCGAAGCCGGACGGGTTCCACCTGGCGCTCACCTATCTGCGCAAGGTGCCCGGGGTCCAGGGCGGGGTGCTGGTGGACGGGGACCGCATCGGCGTCGCCGGCGGCGTGGAGATCGCGGCCTAGTGGCGGTTGAGCGCGAGCGCGCGCGGGCGAAGCTGC
>DAIUEM010000056.1:0-10084 GCA_036845105.1 Actinomycetota bacterium
CGAGACGCGCTCCTACGCCTACGTGATCTCGGCGGTCGACGGCGCCGTGCTCTCCCGCCACGACCTCGTGCGGACCGACGCGTACACCTACCGGGTCTGGGCCGAGACGACCTCGCCCTTCATCCCCTACGACAGCCCCTTCGGCACGGCGACGTCCGCGAACCGCATCCCGACCGTCTGGTTCCCGCGGGTCCCGTCCAGCACGAGCTCGAGGTCGTTGCCGGCGACCGCGACCGCGCCGGTGCTCGACTCCTCGGCGTCGTCCTTGCCGACGGCGACCGGGCGCCGCACGATCGTCGAGCCGGGCTCGGCCACCGCCACGGTCACGTCGTCCGTGTCCTGCAGCTCGCCGTCGTCCGCCGTGAGCCGAAGGACGTAGAGGCCCGCGTCCGAGAAGCTCACGTCGGTGGTCATCGAGGAGGGATCGGCGAAGGTCGCCGTCCCGGGACCGGAGACCTGCGTCCACGTCGTCGTGAGCGCCCCGGGGAGCCCGTCGTCCCTCGCGCTGCCGGCCATGGTCGCCTGCGCAGGCAGCGTGACCGAGATGTTCGACCCCGCGTCCGCGATCGGCGCCAGGTTCCCGACCGGCGGCAGGTCCACCGACATCTCGTACAGCATCCCGTCGTTCTCGAAGGGGTCGCCGTCGTTGTCCTCGCCCCGCGCGACGATGTACAGGTTCATCCTGCCGGGATCGCTGCTGCCGGGCGCCAGCACCACGTCGGCCGGGTCGTTCGCGGCCGCGGCGGAGATGTCGATCGCGTTCACCAGGAACCCGTCCTTCGACATCTCGTAGATCGTGTCGGTGGTCCGGTCGGCGACGAGCAGGGTGTCGCGCGCCGCGTCGTAGCCGAGACCCTCGGAGTCCTGCGCGCCGAAGAGGGCGACGTCGAAGTGCGAGACCACGTCGTCGCCGCTCGGCGGGACGCCGTCGAACACGTCGTTCGGGCCGGGCGACACGCGGAACACCTCGTTGCCCAGCCCGTCCGCGAGGAACAGGTCCCCGCTGGTGGTGTCGAACGCGACGTCCTCGGGGTCGTCGTTGCCGAACGCCTTGGTCCCGAACGACGTGACCACGACGTCGTCCGCCGTCCCGAACCGCTCGTCCGGCCCCGCTGCGTTCACGAGGACCTCGAACTTGTGGTCGTCGTACACGAACAGGTGACCTGTCGAGGGGTCGAACGCCAGGCCGGTGGGCTCGCTCGAGTACCCCGTCGTGTCGCCGGTCGCGGTGAGCGCCCCCTGCGCCGTGACCTGGAACAGGTTGGCCTGGTCGTAGATCGACATCTCCTCGACCTCGGAGTCGGCCACCAGCAGGTCCTGCTCGGCCGGCAGGTACGTGATGCCCGAGGGGTCCGGGCTGGGCGGCGACAGCGACGACAGCGCGATCGACTGCACGAGGGCGGCCACCGGCGGTGCGGCCGACGCCGTCGGCGCGGCGATCAGCAGCGGGACCAGTGCACTCGAGAGCACGGCCAGGGCGACGAGGGATCGCATGCCTCGTCGACGCACGGTTCGCGGTCTTCCTGCCATCTGGGCGTTCGCCTCGCTCGGGCACTCGGGGGCAAGATGTGGCGCCGGAGCATAGGCGCACTTCCGGACGCGAGCCATCCCGCCGTCGCCGTATGTCCCGTACGTCGAGGCGACGCAATCGTCCCGTCCGCTCGCACCCCCGCCCCGCACGTCGGATGTGAGGCCTCGTCTGCGGAGCCCCGTCCCCGGCCGCCGCAGGCTCCCGGATGGTCCTCCGGGGCTGGGGACTCATGCGCTTGACGTACACGACATACGACGCCGCACGCGTGCCAGTTGCCGTGGACCGCCCCTATCGTCTGACAGGTTCGAGGGAGTCCGACCGTCCCTCGACCGTCCTCATCTGACCGGGGTGAACGTCGTGGATCGCTTTCCTGGTAGCCCTCGCCGAACGTGCGAGCCGTGCGCCCGAGCCGTCGCGCCTGCCTGCGAGCGCGCACCGTGGTGGACGATCGGATGAGCGTGGATCCGAGCCCGGACGTGACGGCCACGTCGACCGTGACCGCCCGAGCGCTGTCCGTCGCGAACGGGACGGCCGAGGGCGTGACGCTCGAGCTCGTCGAGGAGCTCTGCCGGGCGCTGGACGCCGCGGGCGTCGCCTACTGCCACTGGAAGAGCAACGAGGCGCTCGACCGCTCCGCGAGCGGCGACAACGACCTCGACCTGCTGGTCCGCAGGTCCGACGCGGCGAGGTTCGAGGAGATCCTTTCGCGCCTGGGGTTCAGGGAGGCGCACCTGCCACGGTGGAAGCGGCTCCCCGGCATCTGGCACGCGTACGCGCTCGACCGGGCGAGCGGCCGGCTCGTGCACGTCCACGCGCACTACCAGCTGGTGGTGGGCGACGACATGACGAAGAACTACCACCTGCCGATCGAGGATCCGTACCTCGCGTCCGCCGTGCCCGCGCCGCCGTTCCGGATCCCCGCCCCCGAGTTCGAGCTGGCGTTGCTGGTCCTGCGGATGGTGATCAAGCACAACACGTGGGACGCGATCGCGAGCGGGCAGGGCTCGCTGTCCGCGAGCGAGCGCAGGGAGCTGGCCGACCTGCTCGGCCGGGTCGACCCGGGCGCAGCCGCCTCGGTCCTGTCCCGCCATCTGCCGATCGTCGAGCCCGGGCTGTGGCGCCGATGCCTCCGATCGGTGCAGCCGGGAGCCTCCGCGTGGTCCCGCGTCGGGACGGCGGCGGACCTCCACGACGCGCTCGCGGTCTGCGCGCGCCGAGGGCGGGCGCTGGACACGACACTGAAGGTGTGGCGCCGCGCCCGGATCTTCGGGCGCCGGAGGCTGTTGCGGCGCCGGGCCGAGCCGAAGCGGCTCGGTCGTTCGGGCATGCTCGTCGCCGTGGTCGGAGGGGACGGGGCCGGCAAGTCGACGGTCGTCGAGGACCTCACGGGGTGGCTCGCGAAGGACTTCCGCACCGCGAGCGTGCACCTCGGCAAGCCGCCGCGGTCCGCGCTCTCGGCCGTGGCGAAGGGGGCGATGACGCTCGCGGCGTCGGTCAAGCGCTCGCCGACCCCCTCGGGCCGAGCGCTCCGAGCGTCCGTGGCCGTGGACGGCGGGGAGTCGATGACACCGCGGAACGCGGCCCGGCTCGCCTGGGAGGTCCTGACGGCGCGCGACCGGTACCGCGCCTACCGCCGCGCCCGTCGGGCCGCGTCGAACGGCGCGATCGTCGTGTGTGACCGGTTCCCGCTCGACCAGATCCGGCTGATGGACGGCGCGGTGAGCGCCGGGATGAGGGACCCGGCCCGGTGGGGGAGCCTCGTACGCTTCCTCGCAGAGCGCGAGCAGCGCTACTACGCCCGGATCGCGTATCCGGACGTCCTCGTCGTCCTGCGGGTGGACCCCGACATCGCGGTCCGGCGCCGGCCGGAGGCCCCCGAGGACTTCCTGCGCCGGCGCTCGGAGGAGGTCTGGGGGGTCGACTGGAGCGCGACCCCGGCGATCGTGGTCGACGCGGGTCGCCCGAAGGCCGAGGTGCTGTCGGAGGTCCGCTCCGCCGTCTGGTCGAGGCTGTCGTGATCGGGAACGCGCGACCCGGGAGCCACCGGGGGGACGGCCCGGTGGCCGTCGAGCAGGAGGACGACACGGTGGAGGACGACCGGCGACCCGTGTTCTCCCGCGCCGTCTCGAGGGTCCTGTCCGACGGCAGTCTCACGAAGAAGGCGTCGCTCAACGCCGCTGCGGCGACCGCGGAGCAGGCCGCGAGGATCGTCGCGGGCCTGCTCATCACGCCGTTCATCGTGACGAGGCTCGGCGACGCGCTGTACGGAACGTGGCAGGTGCTCCAGCGCCTCATCGGGCACGCGTCGCCCGCGAGCGGGCGGCCCGGCGAGGCGCTGAAGTGGACCATCGCTCACGACCAGGCCTCGACCGACTTCGAGCGGAAGCGTCGCCAGGTCGGCAACGCGGTCGCCGTCTGGGTCCTGTTCCTGCCGGTGCTCCTGGTGACCGGCGGGGTGCTCGCGTGGTTCTCGCCGGTGTGGATCGGCGCCTCCCCGAGCTCGTACGGGACGATCCGGCTGGCGGGCGCGATCCTCGTCGTCGACGCCGTCCTGTTCGCGTTGTTCTACCTCCCCCAGTCGGTGCTGCAGGGGGAGAACCTCGGCTACAAGCGGCTGGGGCTCTCGGTGCTCCTGGTCTTCGTCAGCAAGTCGATGCTGGCGATCGCCGTCTACCTGACGTCGGGCATCGTCGCCATGGCCCTCGCGACGGTGGCGGGGACCGTCCTGTGGGGCGTCGCCTACGTGTTGATCGCCCGCTCGCGGGTCGCGTGGTTCGGGATCGCCCGCCCGAGCCTGGCCGAGGTGCGCGGCTTCGTGCGGCTCAGCTGGTGGTTCCTCGTATGGAACCTCGTGATGACGATCAGCCTCGGGAGCGACGTGGTCGTCCTCGGCATCGCGGGGTCGCCACGGCTCGTGACGACGTACTCGCTCGCGCGATACCTCCCGCAGGCGATCACGGTCGCGGTCGCGACGCTCATCTTCGCGATCATGCCGGGGCTCGGTGGCCTGATCGGCAAGGGCGACCTGCGGCGCGCGGTCCGCATCCGCGGCGAGACGATGAGCCTGGTGTGGCTCTTCACGATCGTCGCGGGGGCAGCCGTCCTGCTGTGGGTCGAGTCGTTCCTCCGCCTGTGGGTCGGCGCGCGGTACTACCCGGGCGCGGGGGCGATGCTGATGATCATGCTGATGGTGCTGCAGTTCTCGCTCATCCGCACGGACGCGAACATCATCGACCTCACGCTGAACCTCCGGCGGAAGGTCCTGCTCGGGACGGTCTCGGCGGCGATCGCGGTCGCCCTCGGCTGGTTCTTCCTGGCGGTGCTCGAGATGGGGATCACGGGCCTTGCGTTCGGGTTCATCCTCGGGCGCGCGATCCAGAGCGTCTCGTACCCGCTCATGATCGGCCGCGTGCTCGGGACGTCGCCGCTGACCCAGGCGCGCGCGATCGTCCGTCCGGGACTCGCCACCGTCGCGCTGTTCGGCGCCGCGTCGGCGCTCGGCACCGTCGTCGGGGTGGACACGTGGATCGGGCTGATCGCGGCGGTCGGGCTCTCGACCGTCGCGATCGCGGTCCTGGCCTTCTACGCGGGCCTGCCGACCGGACCTCGGCAGCAGGTATGGCAGCGGCTGCGGAAGGTGGCGCGACTCACGTGACGTCCTCGGTGTCGACGAACGGCCACGGGCGCGTGGCGATCTTCACGGCCGACATGGGCGGCGGCGGGGCCGAGCGCGCGATGCTGAAGCTCGCGGGCGGGGTCGCCAGGCGCGGGTATCCCGTGGACCTCGTCCTGAGCCGCGCGGGCGGCGACTACCTCCCCGAGGTGCCCGAGACCGTCCGCGTCGTGGACCTCGATGCCGGTCGCGTGCTGACGAGCCTTCCGGGCCTCGTGCGGTACCTGCGGCGCGAGCGCCCCTCGGTGATGCTCACGTCGCTCAACCACGTGAACATCGTGGGCCTGTGGGCCCGGCGGCTGTCCGGGGTCCGGACCCGGCTCGTCGTGAACGAGCAGAACACGCTGTCGCAGGACGCCCCGAACTCGGCGCGGCGGCGGCACCGGCTCCTGCCGAGGTTCGTCCGGCGCTTCTACCCCTGGGCGGACGGGATCGTCGCGGTCTCGAAGGGCGCGGCGGACGATCTCGCTCGGACGGCGCGGCTCCCGGCGGGCAGCGTCCGCGTCGTCCACAACCCGATCGTCACGCCGGAGCTCCGCGAGATGGCCGCGGCACCGCTCGACCACCCGTGGTTCGGGCCTGGCGAGCCGCCGGTGGCGCTCGCGGTGGGCCGGCTCGCGCCCCAGAAGGACTTCGGCACGCTCCTGCGCGCCTTCGCCCGCGTCCTGGAGCGGCGGCCGGCTCGCCTCCTGATCCTCGGGGAGGGGCCGGAGCGTCCGAGCCTGGAGGCCCTCGTCCCCGAGCTCGGCCTCGAGGGGTCGGTGGACCTCGCGGGGCGCGTCCTGAACCCGTACCCGTACATGCGCAGGGCGGGCGTGTTCGTGCTCTCCTCGCGATGGGAGGGGCTGCCGTCCGTGCTGATCGAGGCGCTGTACTGCGGCGTCCCGATCGTCGCGACCGACTGCCCGAGCGGCCCGGTCGAGATCCTCGAGGGCGGCGAGCACGGCCGGCTCGTGCCGGTCGGGGACCCCGAGGCCCTCGCCGAGGGGATCGCGGCGGCCCTCGACGGGCACGTCCCGCGCCCGGCGCCGGCGAGCTGGGAGCCGTACGAGCAGGAGACCGTCGTCGAGCGCTACCTGGACGTCCTGGTGGGGGCGGGCGATGCGTAGGGTCGTCTACTGGCTCTCGCTCGCCCTGATCTTCACGATCGCGTGGGAGGGGCTGGTCCGGTTCCCGGGGCTCGGCACGCTGGCCAAGCTGATCGGCCTGGTCCTGGCCGTCTGCTGGGCGGGGACGGTCATCGCGACCGGGCGCTTCCGGCGACCCGACCCGTTCCTGCTCGCGACCTTCGTGTTCGTCGTCTGGAACGCCGTGAGCGTCTTCTGGAGCGCGACCCCGAAGGTGAGCGTCCTGCACGTCTTCACGTGGGTGCAGTCGCTCGGGCTCGTCCTCATCCTGTGGGACGTGTTCCGGACGCGGACGGCGATCCACGCCGGTCTGCAGGCCTACGTGCTCGGCGCGTACGTCGCCGTCGGCGGCGCGATCGCGAACTACTTCGGGTCGAACCCCTTCTACACGAACTACGACCGGTTCAGCCCGGGAGCGACGAACCCCGACGGCTTCGGCTTCATCATCGCGCTCGGGCTCCCCGTCGCCTGGTACCTCGCGAGCGCTCCGGGCACCGCGAGGTGGCGTCGGGTGCTCCGGCCGGCGAACTTCCTCTTCATCCCGGCCGCGTTCGTCGGTCTCGCGTTGGCGGGGACCCGCACCGCGGCGGTCGCCGCGATCGTCGGGATGGCGTTCGGGCTCGCCTCGCTCACGCGGCTCCGCCCGATCGCGCGGATCGCGATCCTGGCGGTCCTCGTGTACGCCTTCTTCGCTCTGCTGCCGGTCGTCCAGCCGCTCGCGTCGTTCCAGCGGCTCGGGACGACCGCCACCGAGGCCACCGAGGGGGACCTGAACGGGCGGCTCGAGCAGTGGCGCCAGGGGCTCGACTCGTTCCGCGAGCGCCCGCTGCTCGGGGTCGGCGCAAACATGTACCGGACGGTCAACACGCTCGGCAAGGAGGCCCACAACTCCTTCGTGTCCGTCCTCGTCGAGCTCGGGCTGGTCGGCCTCGTCCTGTTCGGCGTCGTGCTCGCGATCGTGGTGTTCCACGCGTTCGAGCAGCCGAGGTGGGACCGGAACTTCTGGATCACCGTGCTGCTCGTATGGGCGATCGGCGCCTCGACCCTGACGTGGGAGCATCGGAAGACGACGTGGGTGTTCCTCACCCTGCTCGTCGCGAGCGCGGCGCTCGCGACGAGACCGGAGCGGGCCGCGGTGCCCGCCCGAGCCGGTCCCGTGACCCCGGCCCTCGCGAGGAGCTGATGGACGACCCGCACGCCCGCGCGCTCACCACGGGAGGTCCCCGATGACGCTGCCCACGTTCCTCGGCATCGGCGTCCCGCGCGCCGGGACGACCTGGCTGCACACGCTGCTCTCCGGTCACGCGGCGGTCTACCTGCCGACGAAGCGCAAGGAGATCCGCTTCTTCGACCGGCACTACGAGCGCGGGCTCGCGTGGTACGAGTCGTTCTTCTGCCCGCCGGAGGAGGCGGACCGGTACGACGCGATCGGCGAGATCTCCCCGCAGTACTTCTACTGCGAGGAGTGCCCGAGCCGGATCGCGGCCGCCCTGCCGGACGTGAAGCTGCTCGTGATGCTGCGGCACCCGGTCGACCGCGCGTACTCGAACTACGGCTTCGTGGTGCAGCGGCGGAACTACCGGGACAGCTTCGAGCGGTTCCTGGCCACGCGGCCGAACGCGGTCGAGATGGGCTTCTACAGCCGACACCTCGCTCGCTACCTGGACGCCTTCGGCGCCGATCGGGTCCACGCGCTCGTGTTCGAGCAGACGGTCGCCGACGGCGAGGGCGTGCGCCGGACGCTCGGCGGGTTCCTCGCCGTGCACCCGGAGGGGTTCCCGGGCTCCGTCGGCAAGGTGAACGCGAGCACGGTCCCGAAGCACGGCGGGCTCGCCAACCTCGCCGTCAAGACGGGACGTACGCTGCGCCGCAACCACCTCGAGACGGTGGTGGACATCGGCGCGCGGCTCGGCGGCCGGCGCCTGATCGGCAAGGGGAAGGCGCTGCCGAAGCTCGACCCCGAGCAGAAGCGGGAGCTGAGCCGCCTGTACGAGGGCGACTTCGACGAGCTCGAGCGGCTCATGGGCCTCGACCTCAGCGTCTGGCGATCGTGAGGAGGTCGACGGGATGACCCGGCCCCTCGACGTGCTCCTGGTCTCGCAACCGGTCAGCTACGGCGTCGCGGTCTTCGTCCGCCAGCTCGCGGAGGCTGCGGTCGCCGCCGGGCACCGCGTCACCGTCGTGTGTCCGGGACCGGAGCGCGGCCCGCTGGCCGGGTGGGTTCGCGCCGCCGGGGCGGAGCACCGGACGCTCGACATGGCCAGGCAGCCGGGACCCCGGGACCTGGTCGACCTGTGGTCGCTCCGACGGCTCGCGAGAGGACGGGACGTCGTCCACCTCCACTCGTCGAAGGCCGCCGCCCTCGGTCGTCTCGCGGTGCTGACGCTCGGGCGACGGCGCCCTGCGGTGGTCGTCACCCCGCACTACTGGTCGTGGCTCGTGGGGGGACGACTGGCGCCCCTGTACCGGTGGGTCGAGCGTGTCCTCGCGCCCCGCTGCGACGCGATCGTCGCGGTGTCCGAGGCCGAGGCCGCCGAGGGTCGGGCCGTGCTCCCGGCCGCCGATCGCATCACGTTGATCCACAACGGCGTGGACCGCGAGCGATTCTCGCCCGACCGCGCCGCGGCCGAGCGCGACCCCGACGCGCCGCTCCTCGTGTGCGTCGGCAGGCTGAGCGAGCAGAAGGGCCAGGACATCGCGATCCGGGCGCTCGCGTGTCTGTCCGACCCGACGGTCCGGCTGCGGCTCGTCGGCAGCGAGAGCGCGCATGGCGAGCGCGAGCGGCTCGGGTCGCTCGCGGCATCGCTCGGCGTGGCCGACCGGATCGAGTGGCGCGGCGAGGTCGACGACGCGGCGCCCGAGCTTCGCGCCGCCGACGTGGTCGTCGCGCCGTCGCGCTGGGAGGGGATGTCGCTCGTGTTCCTCGAGGCGATGGCGTGCGGGGCCGCCATGGTGGTCGCCGACGTCGCCGGGAGCGAGGCGGTCGGCGGCGCGGGCCTCGTGGTACCGAGGGACGATCCGTCGGCGCTCGCCGAGGCCGTCGAGCGGCTGCTGGAGGACGCGTCGTTGCGCTCCGAGCTCGGCGGGGCCGCGAGGGACCGCACGCGCGCCTACGACCTCGGCTCGACGATGCGCCGGAACATCGACCTGTGGCAGGAGCTTGCCGCGCCCGAGGCGAGGCTGGCGCCGATCGAGCGGCTGGGCGAGGGGCGATGACGTCGTCGGCGGAGCGGCTGCGGCCGGCGAGTGGACCGGAGGGCCACGGGGCGGAGCCCGTCCGCTACGTGTGCATGCCGGGGAGCCCGTACACCGGGTCGACCCTCCTCGGGTTCCTGCTCGACAGCCATCCCGCGTGCGCGTCGATCGGCGCGGCGACCGGCCTCACGTCCCGGATCGACCTCGAGACCTACCGGTGCTCGTGCGGGGACCGGTTCCTCGACTGCGCGTTCTGGCGGCGGGTCGCCGCCCGGACGGCCGAGCTCGGCCGACCGGTCACGGTGTTCCGGACGGACTACTGGAACACCCACGTCCGGCTCTCGCGGCGCCGGTGGCTGAACGGGGTCCTGATCCGCTCGCTCGGCAACGCCTCGCTGAACGCCGCCCGCGACGCGGTCATCGGGCGGGCCGGCCCGATCCGGCGGCGGATGTCGGAGGCTCGGCGCGCGTCGTGGGGTCTCGCGCGCGCCGTGCTCGACGTCACGGGCGCGAGCGTGTTCGTCGACACCGCACGCGACCATCAGCGCCCCCGGTACC
>DAIUEM010000057.1:0-9817 GCA_036845105.1 Actinomycetota bacterium
TCGAGCGGTTCCGCCGCGCCGTGAACCGGCCCGCGGTGGCGCTCGTCGCCGTCGGTGTCATCGCCGCCGTGCTCCGCTTCACGCATGTCACGTATCCGGAGCAACGGATCTTCGACGAGTACTACTACTCGAAGTCCGCGTGCATCTTCCTCGGCTACTCGAACGAGCGGTGCGACGTGAACAGCGAGGACGAGCGCTACTGGCGTCGGGAGCGTGGCGACGTCGGCGCGTGGGTCCACCCGCCGCTCGGCAAGTGGTCGATCGCCGTGGGTGAGCTGATCTTCGGCCCCGACCCCTTCGGCTGGCGGTTCTCCGCCGTGGTCTTCGGCAGCGCGAGCGTCGTGATGCTCGCCGGGATCGCCCAGCTCCTGTTCCGCCGGCCGATCTGGACGTTCACCGCGGGGCTGCTGCTGGCCACCGAGAGCCTGCACTTCGTGCAATCCCGGTTGGCGATGCTCGACGTCTTCGTCACGACGTGGATCGTCGCGGGCTTCCTCTTCCTCGTCCTGGACCGCGACTGGATCGACCGGCGGACGTTCGGGGCCTCGGACCTTGGGTCGGCCCGGGCCGGGGCCGGGGCTCCGGAGACGTATCCGCGACCCGCTCTGCCACCCCCGAGGGACGCTTCGGCGGCGGAGGGGCTCGACCGGGGCCCGGGGGGCGTCACCGCACCGACCCCGGACGACGTTCACCGTTCGATCCCGGAGCCGTTGTTCCGGCCTTGGCGGCTGCTCGCGGGGGTGGCGTTCGGGGGCGCGGTGGCCTCGAAGTGGTCGGGGGTGACCGCCATCGCGACGGCCGTCGTCCTGAGTCTGATGTGGGAGCGGACGCGGCGGAAGCGGGCGGGGATGGAGCGGGCGTTGTGGGGGACGGTGGCGGCGGAGGGGTTCGGGATCGTGATCTCGCTGCTGCTGGTGCCGGTCGCCGTGTACGTCGTGTCGTACGTCGGGTGGTTCATCGAGAACGGCTGGGGCGTTCGCGAGTGGCTGCGGCTGCAGGGCCAGATCGCCGAGTACCACCAGCACCTGGACGTCGCGGACGAGACGGGCAAGCCGATCCACCCGTACCTGTCGCAGGCGTGGAAATGGATCCTTCTCGTGCGACCGGTCCTGTACTACTCGAGCTACCCGGTCGAGGGGCTCCGCAAGGTGATCTACGCGAACGGGAACCCCGCGATCTTCTGGGGCGGGCTCCTCGCCGTGCCGTTCGCGCTGTACCGGTGGCGGCAGCGGCGCGACTGGCGGGCGGGGTTCGTCGCCGTCGCGGTCCTCGGCCTGTACGTGCCGTGGATGCTCGTCCCCCGGCCGCAGTTCCTGTTCTACGCGACGCCGATCGTCCCGTTCCTCGTCCTCGCGTGCGTCTACGCGCTCCAGGACGTCGCCGAGATCCGGATCGCCGGGTCGCGCTCGAGGCCGTACCTGCCCTTCGCGGTCGGGTTCGTGGTGCTCTCGGTCGGGCTGTTCGTCTGGTTCTGGCCGGCGCTCACCGGCGGCCCGCTCTCGGACGCGGCGTTCCGGCTCCGCGCGTGGTTCCCGACCTGGACCTGACCCGGGGTCCCGCCGGTCGTCGGCGCACGCGCGCTTCCGGCCGCTAGCATCGCGGTGCCGTGAGCCGCGACGACGTGTTCATCCGGATGCAGGACGGGGTCCGCCTCGCCGCGAGCCTCTACCTCCCGGTCACCGACGGCCCGTGGCCCGTGCTGCTCGAGGCCCTCCCCTACCGCAAGGACGACCTCACGGCGCATTACGCGGGCGAGTACGAGCGGTTCGCCGGCGAGTTCGGCTACGCGGTGTGCCGACTGGACATCCGCGGCACGGGCTCGTCCGAGGGCGTCCCGCAGGGCGAGTACACGGCGCAGGAGCTCGACGACCTGGAGGCCGTGATCGGCTGGCTCTCGACGCAGGACTGGTCGAACGGGAACGTCGGCATGTTCGGGACGTCGTGGTCGGGGTTCAACTCGCTCGCGGTCGCCATGCGGCGGCCGCCGGCGCTGAAGGCGATCTGCTCGATCTTCGCGTCGGACGACCGGTACGCCGACGACGTCCACTACTTCGGCGGCGCGCTGAAGCAGCTCGACCACGTGGACTGGCCGCTGTACATGTTCGTCGAGAACGTGCTGCCGCCGGTGCCGAGCGTCTACGGCGACGGATGGCGCGAGCAGTGGGAGCTGCGGATGCGCGAGGCCGAGCCTTGGATCCTTCGCCAGCTCGAGGAGCAGGCGTACTCGGACTACTGGAAGCAGAGCTCGCTGCGCGAGGACTACGCATCGATCGAGGCCGCCACGATGCTCGTCTGCGGCTGGGCGGACGGCTACAAGAACATCTCGTTGCGGGCGATGGAGCACCTGCGGTGCCCGCGACGCCTGCTGTTCGGCCCGTGGTCCCACGCCTCGACCGAGACCTGCCTCCCCGGCCCGAACGCCGACATCGTCCCGGAGATGGCCAGGTGGTGGGACCGGTGGCTGAAGGGCCTCGACAACGGTGTCGACCGCGAGCCGCCGATCACGCTGTTCGTCCGGCGACCGACGAGGCCGGCGCCCGATCTCGCGCGCATGAACGGCGAGTGGCGGTTCGAGCCGGGATGGCCGCTGGAGCGCTCGGTCGAGGAGCCGATGCGGCTCGACGAGGCACAGACGCCGGGCCGCGTGGCGGCGCCCACGGACGAGCTCGGGGTCCGCGGCGACGTCGGTTGGACGGCGTGGATCAGCTGCGCCGGCGGCCTGCCCTGGGGCCAGCCGATGGACCAGCGCCCCGACGAGGCGTTCTCGCTCGGCTACGAGTGGGGGCCGCTCGATCGCGAGGTCGAGATCCTCGGCTACCCGCGGCTCGAGGTGACCGTGGCGTCCTCCGCGCCGGTCGCATACCTCTCGGCGAAGCTGTGCGACGTCTTCCCCGACGGCACGTCGGCGCTCGTGACGCGAGGGCTGCTGAACCTCACGCACCGGGACTCGCGCGAGCATCCGACGCCGCTGCAGCCCGAGGCCGAGTACGCCGTGATGTTCGAGCTCGAGGTCGCGTCCTGGGTGTTCGAGCCCGGGCACCGGATCCGGCTCGACCTCGCGGGGACCGACTGGCCGAACGCGTGGCCGCCGCCGGGTCCGGTCACGCTGAGCGTCCGTCGCGCCAGCTCGGCGATCGTGCTGCCGACGCTGCGTGGCCCGTCGCCGATCGCCGACCGCCCGGCCCTGCCGAAGCCGACGCGGCGGGCGCACCCGCTCGAGTCCTCTCGCGGCGCCGAGATGCCGAGCGTCACGTGGCGCGTCGAGCACGACGTCGTCGCCAAGCAGACGCGCGCCGTGACCGCGTACGGCGGCACGAGCGAAGCCCAGGGCATCCGCCCGAAGACGGAGGAGTGGTACGAGGGCACCGTCGGGGTCTCGACCGAGGATCCGGGGACGGCGTGGGTCGAGGCCAAGGCGACGAACACCCTCCACTTCCCCGAGGCGACGATCGCGGGCGAGGCGCGCTGGACGATCCGCAGCGACGCCGAGGCCTACGAGGTCGACGTCGAGGCGACGCTCACCGAGGATGGCGCGCCGCGATGGTCACGGCGCTGGACGCGCCGGATCCTTCGGCAGCTGCAGTGAGGCGAGCCTGGCCGCGATCGACGGCACGTCGGTGACCGTGGACCGCTCCGTCGCACCGGCCGGCGCCGCAGCCCGGGCCGTCCTGCCCTCGGTGAGCGATGTGATGACGACGGGGTCGGTGCCGAAGAGATCGCGCGTGGCCATCCTGATCGACACGTCCTGTCTGCCGGCCGCGAACACGATCGTCTCGCGCTCGGCCACGGCTGGGTCGACGTACATCGGCGCCAGCAGCAGCATCGAGAGCGGAGGCAGCGCGCCGGGCTCGTAGTCGGGGAACTGCCGCTCGAGCTCGCGCTCGGTGGCCAGGCGCACGTTCGGATCGGCCGTCGCCTCCGCGGCGAGCGCGAGGTCCAGCCGCCGGGACGCCGGCACCACCATGAGCGCGGGCCCGAAGTCCGCCATCACGACGAGCGTCTGCGCCACCTCGTCCTCCGAGAAGTGGCGCGCGTGCGCCTCCCCGTCGGCGAGCGCGATCCTGGGGTGCGGGATCACCGTGAACACGGCTCCCCGCCCCTGCAGGTAGTCGAAGACGTACGACATGGGGTTCCCTCCCGTCGTCCACATCGATCCTATCCCCGGTCATGCCGCGTGGGGCATCGTCCGAAAGTCCGAGATCGACGACGTAGGAGGACTACGAGAAACCGGGGAGGTGCTCCCGGAACAGGATGTACCCGACGCCCGCCGCCACATCGAGCAGGAAGTGCGCGAGCACGAGCGGCCACGCGCGTCGCGTCCGCACGAAGACGGCCCCGAAGAGCAGCCCCATCGCCAGGTTCCCGGCGAAGCCCCCGAACCCCTGATACAGGTGGTACGTCCCCCGCAGGAGCGCGCTCGCGCCGACGGCCGCGGCCGGGCCGACGCGCAGCTGCTGCAGACGCGTGACGAGGAACGCCACGACGATGGTCTCCTCGACGAGCGCCGCCTCCACGGCGCGGAGGAGGAGCACCGGCACGGTCCACCAGTGTCCGAGCGGCGGCACCGGCACGACGAAGCGGTTCACGCCGAGCTCGACCGCGCCGAGGTACACGCCGATCCCGCCCAGGCCGACGATCGCGAACAGCACCGCGCCCGTCGCGAGGTCGCGCCGCGGCTCGTCCAGTCCCAGGCCGATCGAGGCGAGCCCCTCGCCGCTGCGCCGCACCAGGTACACGACCAGCCACGCGGGCGCGACGCCGAACGCGATCCCCGCCAGCTGCCGCGCGAGCACCGTGCTCTGGTTGACCGACGCGACCGTGACGCCGCGGATCGGCGCCTCGAGCGCGCTGATGATCGCGTACACGGCGCTCGCGAGCAGCGACAGCGACAGGACGACGAGGATCTCCTCGACGACCGAGCTGCGGGACAGCGGGGTCGGCGGCGCGGGCGGGACCCGCCAGCGGGGCGACATGCCGCACAGCCTAGGCGACGTGGAGACGGCGCCACGAGCCGTCTCCTCGCGGAGCGGCGATACTGGGGCGCGATGGGCGACGACTTCAGCGACCTGTCCCAGCCGGGCCCCGAGCGCGGCGCCGCGGACCTCGCGCGGCTGGTCGCGGACGCGCTCGGCGAACCGCCGGGACGCATGACGGTCGAGCGCGAGGACGAGGAGATGGCGTGGCTGCTCCGCGACGGCGTCCGCCTGTCGAGCTTCAACCTGCACGCGGTCGGATCGTCCGACGTCGCGCGCCGGGCGGACTTCGCGCGGGCCCTCGCCGGCCTCGTGCGACGCTTCGACGAGCTCAGACCGACGCTCGAGGGCCTCGAGGTCGGCAAGCCGTACGTGGTGGACTACAGGAACGCGCGGATCCGCCGGACGTTCCGCGTGAAGGGCACGCTGCTCGAGGTGAGCCCGTTCCGGCCGGCCGAGGGTCCCAGTGGTGGTGGATGGACGCTCACGCTCGAGTCGACACCCCGCTTCGGCGCCCCGTCGCGGTTCCGCGTCGAGACCGACGTGCTCACGCGCATCGTCCCGGACACCAAGCGCTCGGGCTAGACTGCGCTCCTTCCGACGGGAGGCTCCTCGCATGGGCAGCAGGGACGCCGCCGATCTCGTCGTCGTCGGCGCCGGGACGGTCGGCGGCTGGGCGTCGTGGTTCGCCAGACGGGGTGGCGCGAAGCGCGTCGTGGTCCTCGAGCGCGACGTGGTCGGGCAGGGCGCGTCGAGCCGCGCGGCCGGCGTCGTCCGCGCTCAGGGCGGCACGCCCGAGACCGTGGCGCTCGGCCGGTGGTCGATCGCGTTCTACCGTCGGCAACGGGACCTCCTCGGGACCGACTCGGGGTTCCGCGAGCTCGGGTACCTGATCCTCGCCGTCACGAAGGCGGACGAGCGCGACGGTCGCGCGCGCGTCGCGATGCAGCGGGAGCAGGGGCTCGACGTGCGGTGGGTCTCGGCGGAGGAGGCCGTCGCCCTCAACTCGACGCTCGTCGTCGAGGGCCACCGCGGCGGCTCGTACGCCGAGACCGACGGCGCGATCGACCCGCCCCGGAACGTCCGCGCCTACTCGCTCGCGATGCGGCGCGGGAACGTCGACCTGCGCGAGCGAAC
This sequence comes from Actinomycetota bacterium, assembly GCA_036845105.1. Classification (GTDB taxonomy): domain Bacteria; phylum Actinomycetota; class UBA4738; order UBA4738; family HRBIN12; genus HRBIN12. The sequence goes on from DAIUEM010000057.1 coordinate 6,111, forward strand.
CGCGTTCCTCGGGCTGCGTCGCTCCAAGAAGGGACGACTCCTCGGCGTCGAGACCTCGGACGGCGTCGTACGGACCGAGTGCGTCGTGCTGACCGGCGGGCCGAGCCTGCGTGCGGTCGGCAGGCTCGCGGGGCTGCGGATCCCGGCGGGTGGCGCTCGGCACCAGGTCGCGGTGAGCGAGCCGCACGCCACGTTCGACGTCGAGCGACTGCCGATGGTCTTCGACCTCGGTCGCGGCCTGTACTGGCGGCTGGAGGAGGGCGGCCTGCTGTGGGGGATGTCGAACCCGATGGAGACGCCGGGGCCGGCCCGCCGGATCGACTGGCCGTACCTGCGGAAGATGCAGCGGCGGCTCGCGCAGCTCGTGCCGGCGACGCGCGAGCTCGGGATCCGACGGGCGTGGGCCGCGACGATCGATTACACGCCCGACCACCTGCCGATCCTCGGCCCGGTGATCACACCCGAGGGCGAGACGCTCGACGGCGTGACCGTCGCGAGCGCCGGCGGCCACGGGATGATGTGGGGCCCGGCCGTCGCGAAGATCGCCGCGGACCTCGCGGTGAAGGGCAGGACGAAGGTCGTCGACGCGGCCGGCTTCGGCCTCGACCGCTTCGACGAGCAGGGGCGTTCGCGCTCCTACGACCCGATCGCGCTGCCCTTCCCCTCGACGTTCGACGACGAGTGAGCCGACGGGCGAGCCGGCCTCACCAGACGTCGCCGGGGCGCCACTCGCAGCTGATCGGCGCGTCCAGGTCGATCGCCGGGGTCGACGGCGTCCGCAGGATCATCACGTAGCCGTCCTCCTCCTGCGTGGCCACGAGACCGTCGTCGATCCGGACGAACGTCGGCCCGCGCCAACGCTCCCACCCGAGCCGCGCGTAGAAGCGGTGCAGCGGCGTGTCGAGCGCGCCGAGCTCGAACCCCGCGCGGATCCGCTCGCCGAGCGCACGCATCACGGCGGTGCCGAGCCCGAGGCCCCGGCGGTCCGAGCGCGTCGCGACCGCCTCCACGTATCCGGCCCGCAGCGGCACGCCGCCGACGTGCAGGTCGCGCTCGACGACCGAGCCGTGCGCCACGGGGATGCCACCCTCGGTGACGAACGCATGGACGCCGCCCAAGGCGTGCGCCCAGTCGTCGTCGGTGAACCCCAGGCCGGCCGGGTCGCGGGTCGCGCCCGGCTCCTCAAACGCGCGCCGGCAGAGGTCGTGCAGGGCGTCGACCTCCCCGGGCGCCAGCTCCTCGGTGCGCGCGAGGCGGACCTCGACGCTCACGCGCGCAGATCGACGTCGACGAGGATCAGCTCGCTGACGGCGCCCGCCGCGACCTCGACCCCGTCCTCGTCGGCGATCTGCGCGGCGTCACCGGTGTCCATGCGCTCGCCGTCGACCTCGACCTGGCCGGCGATCACGTAGAGGTAGACGCCTCGGCCCGTCGGGAGCGGGTGCTCGACGCGGACGCCGGGGTTCAGCCGCGCAACGAAGACGTGCGCGTCCTGGTGCACGAGGACGGCCCCGCCGCCGTCGCCGCTGATCGCCTTCAGGAGCCGGTCGGTGCGGTCCTCGGTGGTGAAGACCTTCTGCTCGACGCCGGGTTCCAGACCGCGCTCGGCCGGCAGGATCCACATCTGTATGAACCGCATCGGCTCGGTCTCGGACGCGTTCTGCTCCGAGTGCCACGCGCCGCGCCCGAGCGTCATCCGCTGGACGGAGCCCGCAGGCAGCGGCCCCGGAGCGCCGCCGACGTCGTCCTGGTGCCGGAAGGTGCCCTCGACGACGTAGGTGAGGCCCTCGATGTCGCGGTGCGGGTGCATCGGCCAGATCGCGCCGGGAACGAGCCGGTCGTCGTTGAACACCCGCAGTGTCCCGAACCGCACGTACTCGGGGTCGTGGTAGGTGTCGAAGGAGTAGTGCCAGCGAGCGCGGAACCATCCGCCGTCGACGTCGGAGATGTGCTCGTCTCGTCGGATCTTCAGCATGTGATGCCCCCGGTGCTCGGCCACGAGCATCCCGCCCCGCCGATCGGCGCGGCCGAGCGGGTGGATCGTCGCGCTAGAAGGACAGGACCGGGCAGGTCAGCGTGCGGGTGACGCCCTCCACCGCCTGGATCGGCATGACGATCGCCTTCGCGAGCTCGTCGAGGTCGCTGGCCTCGCCACGAGCGATCACGTCGTAAGGCCCGGTCACCGGGTCCACGGCGACGACACCCGTGATGCCGTTCAGCTCGCGGGTGACCTGACTCGCCCTGCCCACCTCGGTCTGGATGAGGATGTACGCGCTGACCACGGCAACCCCCCTCGTCGGAGACTCGGACCCATCCTAAGCGACCCCGGACGCCCCGGCGAACCGAGGGGCCCGCTACGGGACGAGGCCGGGCTCGGGCTGGGCGCCTGGGCCCACCTCGGGCACGACCGCCGAGGGGCGCGAGAGCGCCGGGGTGGACAGCGCGACCCACGCTGCGACCGCGCCGGCGACCGCCAGGAACGAGGCGCCCGAGTACAGGACGACCGCCCCGGCCCGCTCGTAGACGAATCCGCCGACCCCGGCGCCGATGATCGGCCCGATCCCGAAGCCGACCATCTGCGCGAGCGAGTTCCCCGTCGAGTACAGGCTCGAGGGCAGCAGCCGGCCGACGACGACGACGCCGGTCGTGAACAGGAGCGCGAACGCGAGACCCTCGAACACCGCGAGCATCGAGACGATCGTCGGGTTCGAGATCGTGCCCCACAGCAGGAACCCCGTGGCGTAGACGAGGCAGCCGATCACGAACACGCGCCGCAGCCCCCAGCGCGCCTGCAGCCTCGAGGAGAAGCGCATCGTGGGCACCTCGACGAGCCCGCCGAGCGCGAGGCCGAACCCGACGAGCATCGGGCCGCCGCCCTCGTCCGCGATCTTGAGCGCGATGAAGTTCCACGCGGCGTTGAAGCCCGTCCACACGAGGAGGATCGCGACGAGGAATCCCCAGAACCTCGGCGCCGCGCGGAACACGGCGCCGACCGTGCCGAGCTTGCCGTGCCGCTCGACGTGGTGCGGACGGTCGCGCTCGAGCGTGACGCTCCACAGGACGACCCCGAGGCTCGCGACCCCGAAGATCGGCATCGCCCAGCGGATCCCGGCGGTCTGGAGGATCGCCCCGAAGGCGAGGCATCCCGCCGCGTACGACAGGCTCTCCCACGCGCGGATCCGGCCGTAGTCCGTCATCCGCTCGTCCCCGAGATGCGCGAGCGCGATCGCGTCGAGGTTCGGCCCGCCGGCGACCTGCATCGCGGCCAGGACGAACGACACGGCCGCGATCGGGCCGAGCCCCTCGACGAGGTTCATCGACAGGGCCGACACCGCGACGCCGAGCGAGCCCAGCCGGAGCGCCGTCACCCGTCCGATCGTCGTGTCGGCCACATGGCCCCAGAGCGGGTTCGTGACGAGCCGCGCGACGGCCATGGTCGCGATCACGAGGCCGATCTGGTCCGGGGAGAGCCCGCGTCCCTCGAGGTACAGCGAAACGAACGGGAAGAACGCCGCGATCCCCAGGCCGAACACGACGAACAGCCCGTGGATCGCCACGGTCTCGCGGAGCCTCAGGCGGGGCACGCGTCCCCCGGAGCGGGCAGGTCGAGGTCGGTCATCCGATCGCCGCTACGATACCGGTATGCCTGCCGTCACCCTCGTGCTCGGCGACCTGACGCTCGAGGACGTGGACGCGATCGTGAACGC
>DAIUEM010000058.1:0-6901 GCA_036845105.1 Actinomycetota bacterium
GCGACCCGAGGCGCTTGCCGTCACGATCGACGGCCTGAGCATCCACCATGTCTCGACGATGAGCGTCACCGATGCGCTGGCCTGGGTCGAGGGCCTGCCCGGCCGGCTCACCGAGCGCGAGCGAGCCATCGCCCGGATGGTCCTCAAGGAGATCACGGCTCGCCTCGGCTTCCTCGCCGACGTGGGGCTGGACTACCTCACCATCGACCGCACGAGCGCCACGCTGTCTGGCGGCGAAGCCCAGCGGATCCGCCTGGCGACGCAGATCGGGAGCGGGCTCGTGGGCGTCCTGTACATCCTCGACGAGCCCTCGATCGGGCTGCACCAGCGCGACAACCGGCGGCTGATCGACACGCTCGTGCGCCTGCGCGACCTCGGGAACACGCTCATCGTGGTCGAGCACGACGAGGCGACGATCCAGGCCGCCGACCACGTCGTCGATATCGGTCCGGGCGCCGGCGAGCACGGGGGCGAGATCGTGTACTCGGGCGAGCTGAAGGGCCTGCTCGAGGCGGAGGGCTCGATCACCGGGGCGTTCCTGTCCGGGCGGCGCGTGATCCCCACGCCGCAGGTCCGACGGGCGCCCGGCGACCGATGGCTGAAGGTCCTCGGCGCCCGCGAGCACAACCTGAAGGACATCGACCTGAAGATCCCGCTGGGGCTGTTCGTCTGCGTGACGGGAGTGAGCGGCTCGGGGAAGTCCACCCTCGTGCAGGAGGTGCTGCTCCGGGCGCTGATGCAGAAGGTCTACCGGTCCCGGATCCTGCCGGGCAAGCACCGCAAGCTCGTGGGCTGGGAGGCGGTCGACAAGGTGATCGACATCGACCAGTCGCCGATCGGGCGGACCCCGCGATCGAACCCGGCCACCTACACCGGCGTATTCGACCACGTCCGGAACCTGTTCAGCCAGGTGCCCGAGGCGCGGGTGCGCGGCTACAAGCCGGGCCGGTTCTCGTTCAACGTCCGCGGCGGGCGGTGCGAGAACTGCGCCGGCGACGGCCAGATCAAGATCGAGATGCACTTCCTCCCCGACGTCTACGTGACGTGCGAGGTCTGCAAGGCGCACCGGTACAATCGGGAGACGCTCGAGGTGAGGTACAAGAACCGCTCGATCGCCGACGTCCTCGAGATGAGCGTGGACGAGGCCCTCGAGTTCTTCCAGAACATCCCGGTGATCAAGCGACACCTGCAGACGCTGTCCGACGTCGGGCTCGGGTACGTGAAGCTCGGCCAGCCGGCGCCCACGCTCTCGGGCGGCGAGGCGCAGCGGATCAAGCTCGCCGGCGAGCTGCAGAAGCGCGCGACCGGCAACACGCTCTACGTGCTCGACGAGCCCACGACCGGCCTGCACTTCGAGGACATCCGCAAGCTCCTCGCGGTGCTCCAGCGTCTGGTCTCCGCCGGCAACACCGTGCTCGTGATCGAGCACAACCTCGACGTGGTGAAGACCGCGGACTGGATCGTCGACCTCGGGCCCGAAGGCGGTGACGCCGGCGGCGAGGTCGTCGTCGCCGGACCGCCCGAGCAGGTGGCGTCGCACCCCGACTCGCACACGGGCCGGTTCCTCGCGGAGGTCCTCGGCGCGCTGCCGCTCGAGACCGTCGGCGTCCGCGCGGACGCCTGAGCGCACCTCCGGCCCGGGTCGACCTTGCTATCATGCGCCCGCCCATGTCCAGGTGGCTGCTCCCGCTCGCGGTCGTGCTCGCCGTCCTCGCCGCCGCGTGCGCGGAAGCGCCGGTCGAGCCCGCCTTCGGCTCGGGCGAGGGGTTCGTGCCGTACGTCGTCGACCCGCTGAACGACGCCGGCCGTCATCCCTCCGTCACGGTCGTCGACGGGCGCCCCGTCGTCGCCTACTTCTCGTTCGAGGAGGAGGTGGAGGAGGGCTCCTTCCCGCAGACGCGGCCGATCGGGTCCCCGTCGATCCCCGGTGTGATGCTCGCGACCGTCCGGGACGGCGTCTGGACGCGCGGCGCGATCGCGATCGAGGACCAGATCGCCAACGTCCAGGTGGCCTTCAACCCGGCCTTCGAGGCGTCGGTCGGCAAGCTCACGGCCGACAGCGTGACCGGGCTCCAGCTCGTCGCCGACGCCGACGGAGGCCTTCACGCGGCGTGGGGGAGCGGCGACGGCGTGTTCTACGCGACGGGGTCCGCCGACCCGGCCTCGACGACCCAGTGGACCGTCGAGAAGGTCACGAGCACACCCGGCATCGGGCCGTCGCTCGCGCTCGACGGCGGGACGCCGTGGATCGCCTACTCGACCTCGACGTCGACCATCGCCTCCGTCGAGATCGCCACGCCCGGCGCCGGCGGCTGGACGATCGACGAGGTCGACAGCGCTCCCGGGTGCGACGGGTGCCGGACCGCGCTCGCGGTGAACGGCGACGGCGACGTCGTCGTCGCGTACGCCGACGGCCCGAACGTGAGCGCCGCGGTCGGCGGTTCGCAGGGGTGGACGACCACCACGGTCGAGCGCGGGGGCACGGGCTTCGGGCTCTCGGCCGTCGCCACGGCCGACGGGGGCGTCGTCCTCGCGTACCAGACCGGGTCGCAGGTCCACGCGGCCACGGGCGACGGGAGGGGAGCCTGGCGGACATCCACGATCGCCGATCTCGGGGAGGGCGCCGAGGAGCCGGGCGCGACCGGCGTGGCCGTCGACGAGGGGGGTGAGCTCGTGGCCGCCTGGTACGACGCGGCGGTCGACGGCGTCGCGGCCGCGCTGTCCTCGGACGGCCAGAGCTTCACCCCGATCGATCTCGGCCTGACGGACGGGGCCACGGACCCGGCGGTCGCGACGACCCCAGACGGCGCCTCACGCTTCATCGCCTGGTACGACTCCGGCCCGCAGGACCTCGTCCTGGGCGAGTACGGCCAGATCGACGGACTGGCGATCGGGATCCCGAGCCCCACGCCGACCGCTCCCGGCGGGGCCGCCGCGCCGCCGCCGACGCAGGAGTGCACCCCGGTCCAGGACGGCACGGTGACCGTCGTCGCCGAGGGGATCGCCTTCACCGAGGGCTCGTGCATCGAGGCGCCCGTCGGCGAGCCGTTCACGATCGTGTTCGACAACCGGGACGCCGGCGTGCAGCACAACGTGCAGGTCTTCGGCGGCCCCGAGGTGAGCGGGAGCCCCGAGTTCTCCGGCGACCTCATCACCGGCCCCGAGCAGATCGAGTACGAGATCCCGGCGCTCGACGAGGGCGAGTACGCCTACAACTGCCTGGTCCACCCCGACATGGTCGGCCGGATCGTCGTCGGCGGCGGCGCGACCGGGGGGACCGGCGCGACCGGCGCGACGGGTGCGACCGGCGCGACGGGCGGCGGTGGAGGTGGCGGCGGCGCCGTGACGACGACCGTGGTCGCCCAGAACATCGCGTTCGACACGTCGACGATCACGCTCGCGGCCGACACCGAGCAGGTCGTCACGCTCGACAACCGGGACGCCGGCGTGCAGCACAACATCGCGATCTACACGGACGCCTCGATGACCGAGGAGCTGTTCAACGGCGAGCTCATCACCGGGCCGACGACCGTCGACTACACGATCCCGCCGCTGCCGGCCGGCGAGTACTACTTCGTCTGCATCGTCCACCCGAACATGAACGGAACGGTGGTCGTCCAGTAGCGGACGCCGGTGTGACGGCTCCCGGCCGCCGTGGACCGCGCCGGTAGGATTGGCGCGTGAGCGTCCCCCGGCCGCAGACCTCGCAGATCCCCGATCAACCCGGCGCGTACCTGTTCCGGGATGCGGACGGCCGGGTCGTCTACGTCGGCAAGGCGCGCTCGCTGCGGAAGCGGCTCGCGAGCTACTGGGGCAAGCCCCTGCATCCGCGGACGGAGGCCATGGTGGCCGCGGCGCGATCGGTCGAGTGGATCGTCGCCTCGACCGAGGTCGACGCGCTCATGCTCGAGTACAACCTGATCCAGGAGCACCGGCCCCGGTTCAACATCCGGTACCGCGACGACAAGTCCTACCCCTACCTGGCCCTCACGGTGGGGGAGCGCTGGCCGAGGGCGCAGGTCCTGCGCGGGACGAAGCGCAAGCGGGTCCGCTATTTCGGTCCCTTCGGCCACGCGTACGCGATCCGAGAGACGCTCGACGCGCTCACGCGGGTCTTCCCCGTCCGGACCTGCTCGAACGCGTTCTTCGACCAGCGGGCCCGGGCGCGCCGCCCGTGCCTGTACTACGACATCGGCCGGTGCTCCGGCCCGTGCGTGCCCGAGGCGACCGGCGTGACCGAGGAGACCTACCGTGCGGACGTGGACGCGCTCGCCGACTTCCTGGCCGGCAACGAGCGCCCGGTCCTCGCGCGCCTCGACCGCGAGATGCGTGAGGCGGCCGAGCGCCAGGAGTACGAGCTCGCGGCCAAGCTCCGGGACCAGCTCCAGGCGGCGCGACGGGCGCTCGAGCACCAGGAGATGGTCCTCACGCAGCCCGAGGACCTCGACGTGATCGCCCTCGCCGAGGACGACCTCGAGGCCGCGTTCCAGGGGTTCTTCGTCCGGCGTGGGCGCGTGATGGGGCGCAAGGGGTGGATCGTCGACCGGGTCGAGGAGCTCGACCGGCCGCAGCTCGTCGGCTCGTTCGTGCGGGAGCTCTACATGGAGCGGCAGGAGGTGCCGCCACGCGTGCTGGTCCCTGAGCTGCCCGAGGACGCCGACGTCCTCGCCGCCTGGCTGACCGAGCGCCGCGGCGGGCGCGTGACGATCGCCGTCCCCGAGCGCGGAGCCAAGCGCAAGCTCATGGAGACGGTCGCGCAGAACGCCCGGGACCATTTCGTGCGCCACAAGCTGAGGCGGGCATCGGACTTCGGCGCCCGCTCCCGAGCGCTCGCGGAGCTCGGATCGACCCTCGGGCTCGAGCAGGCGCCGCTGCGGATCGAGTGCTACGACATCTCGAACCTCGGGCCGACCGACATCGTGGGCTCGATGGTCGTCTTCGAGGACGGGCTGCCGAAGCGATCCGACTACCGCCGCTTCCAGATCAAGGGCGTGCCCGGGCAGGACGACTTCGCGAGCATGGACGAGATGCTCCGTCGCCGGTTCGCGCGCCTGCGCGCCGAGGCCGACCCCGACCAGCCGCGCCCGAAGCGGTTCGCGTACCCGCCGTCGCTCGTGGTCGTGGACGGCGGGCGCGGTCAGCTGGCGGTCGCGTCGAAGGTCCTGGCCGACGCAGGTCTCCACATCCCCGCGATCGGCCTGGCGAAGCGGCTCGAGGAGGTGTACTTCCCGGACCGCCCGGACCCGTTGCTCGTGCCGCGGGGATCCGAGGCCCTGTTCGTGCTCCAGCACATCCGGGACGAGGCCCACCGCTTCGCCGTGACCTACCACCGCGAGAAGCGCCAGAAGCGGGCGCTCGCGTCGCCGCTGGACGAGGTCCCCGGTGTGGGGCCGACCCGGAAGAAGGCTCTCCTCAAGCGGTTCGGGTCGCTCGCCCGCCTGTCGCGCGCGACGCCAGAGGAGATCGCCCAGACGCCGGGCGTGGGTCCGGATCTCGCGCGGGCGATCCACGACCGCCTCCACGGCTCGGCCGCCGAGCGCAGGGAGAGCGCCTGATGGCCCGCCGATCCGCGACCGTCCGCACGGCGCCGGGCGGCCATCACGAGGAGGGCACCGGGTTCGTCATCATCACCGGGCTCTCGGGCGCCGGGCGCTCGGAGGCGGCCAAGTGCATGGAGGACCTGCGCTACTTCGTCGTGGACAACCTCCCGCCCTCGCTCCTGTCGAAGATGGCCGAGCTGGCCTCCCGGCCGGGCGGGCCGGGCGGCAAGGTCGCGATCGTCGTCGACGCCCGGGGCGGCGTGTTCTTCGGCGAGCTGTCGAAGGCCCTCGAGGAGCTCGAGCACCTGAGCATCCCGTACCGGATCGTCTACCTCGAGGCGTCCGACGAAGAGCTCGTGAACCGGTACGAGGCGACGCGCCACCGCCACCCGCTCGCACCCGCGGACCGCGTGGTCGAGGGGATCCGCAAGGAGCGGCTCATGATGGAGGGGCTCCGAGGCGAGGCCGACCTCATCATCGACACCTCGCGCCTGGCCCCGCACGAGCTCCGCGAGCGTCTCCGCGAGGCCTTCTCGGATGCCCCGGCCGAGCAGGGCCTGCAGGTCTCGCTCCTGTCGTTCGGGTTCAAGTACGGCTCGCCGAGGGACGCCGACCTCGTGATCGACGTCCGCTTCCTCCCGAACCCGCACTGGGTCGACGAGCTGCGACCGCTCCCTGGCACCGACGAGCGGGTGCGGACCTACGTGCGCGGCCAGCAGACGTACCGCGAGTTCCTGCGGCGTCTCCGGGCGCTGCTCGGCTTCATGGTCCCGGGGTTCGTCGCGGAGGGGAAGTCGTACCTGACCGTCGCGATCGGCTGCACGGGCGGACGCCACCGCTCGGTCGTCGTCGCCGAGGACCTCGGCCGGTTCTTCCGGGACAAGGGGCTGCCCGCCACGGTCGAGCATCGCGACGTCGACCGCTGACCCTCGACGTGTCCGCCGTCCGACCCGAGCGGCTCGGGCCGGTCGTCCGGGGGTGTCCGTTCGCGGGGATTGGCTAGGATGGACGCAACCCCTTCGCAGGAGGCAGAGGCATGAGCGTGAAGATCGGGATCAACGGGTTCGGACGGATCGGCCGCAACTTCTTCCGCGCGGCGAAGCAACAGGGCAAGGACTGGGACTTCGTGGCCGTGAACGACATCACGGACTCGCGGACGCTGGCCCACCTGCTGAAGTACGACTCGGTCCTCGGGACGTTCGACGCCGACGTCGCGGCTGCCGAGGACGGCATCACCGTGGACGGCGACCTCCTGAAGGTCCTGGCCGTCCGGGACCCGGCCGAGCTGCCCTGGAAGGAACTCGGCGCGCAGATCGTGATCGAGTCGACCGGGCTGTTCACGAAGCGCGAGGACGCCGACA
>DAIUEM010000058.1:6911-9753 GCA_036845105.1 Actinomycetota bacterium
CAGGATGAGGGCTGAGGTGTCGGGCTACGCCACGCCGGCGCGCAGAAGGTCGTGATCAGCGCGCCCGCGAAGGGCGAGGACGTCACGGTGGTGCTCGGCGTGAACGACGAGCAGTACGACCCGGCCTCGCACAACGTGATCTCGAACGCCTCGTGCACCACGAACTGCGTGGCGCCGATGGCCAAGGTCCTCGACGATGCCTTCGGCATCGAGCGTGGGTTCATGACCACGATCCACGCGTACACGAACGACCAGAACATCCTCGACCTGCCGCACAAGGACCTTCGCCGGGCGCGGGCGGCCGCGCTCAACATCATCCCGACCTCGTCCGGCGCGACGAAGGCGATCGGCCTGGTCCTGCCGCAGCTCGACGGCAAGATGGACGGCATGGCGATGCGGGTGCCGGTCCCGGACGGCTCGGTCACCGACCTGGTCGTGACGCTCGGCCGCGAGGCCACCGCCGAGGAGGTCAACGCCGCGTTCAAGGCCGCGGCCGAGAGCGGCCCGCTCTCGGGCGGGCGGCTCGTGTACACCGAGGACCCGATCGTGTCCTCGGACATCGTCGGGTCGCCCGCGTCGTGCACGTTCGACGCGTCGCTGACGATGACGAAGGGCAACCTCGCGAAGATCCTCGGCTGGTACGACAACGAGTGGGGCTACTCGAGCCGGCTCGTGGACCTGGTCGACATCGTCGCGGCCTCGCTGTAAGCGGGCCGCCATGGGCATCCGGACCCTCGAGACCCTGGGCGGGGTCGAAGGCCAGCGCGTCTTCGTGCGAGTGGACCACAACGTCCCGCTGGAGGGCGGCTCGGTCAGCGACGACGCCCGGATCCGCGCCAGCCTGCCGACGCTGTCGGAGCTCCTCGACGGCGGGGCGGCCCTCGTCGTCGCCTCGCACCTCGGCCGGCCGAAAGGCCAGGTCAAGGAGGAGTACCGGATGGCGCCCGTGGCCGAGCGCCTGCGCGAGCTGCTCGGGCGTGAGGTGATGGCCCTCGACGCGGTGAGCGGACCGGATGCCGAGGCCGTCTGCGGCCACATCGAGCCGGGCGAGGTCGTGTACCTCGAGAACCTCCGCTTCGACCCCCGCGAGGAGGCGAACGACCCGGCCTTCGCGGCCGAGCTCGCGGCGCTCGCGGACGTCTACGTGGACGACGCGTTCGGCGCGGTGCACCGCGCGCACGCGTCGGTGGCGGCGCTGCCGGCCCTCGTGCTCGAGCGGGGGCGGCCGGCCGCCGCCGGGCGCCTGCTCCAGAAGGAGGTCCAGGCGCTCTCTGGGCTCCTCGGCGAGCCCGCGCGTCCGTACGTGGCCGTGCTCGGGGGCGCGAAGGTCTCGGACAAGCTGTCCACGATCGGCTCGCTCGTCGAGCGCGTCGACGCGCTGCTCATCGGTGGCGCGATGGCGTTCACCTTCATCGCCGCGGAGGGCGGGCAGATCGGGAGGAGCCTCGTCGAGCCCGACCGCTTCGAGGAGGTCAAGGCCGCCAGGGCTCGGGCTGCCGAGCGCGGCGCCCTGCTCGAGCTCCCCGTCGACGTCGTGGCCGCCCCCGAGATGACGGTGGAGGCGCCGCGGCACACCGTTCCCGCAGGGGAGATCCCGGCGGAGGAGATGGGGCTCGACATCGGGCCGCGCACCGTCGAGGAGTTCGCCAGGATCCTCGCCGACGCGAAGACGGTCCTGTGGAACGGTCCGATGGGCGTGTTCGAGCTCGAACCGTTCTCGGCCGGCACGCGCGGCGTCGCGACGGCGATCGCCGGCGCGGAGGCGTACGCGGTGGTCGGTGGCGGGGACAGCATCGCGGCGATCGCGAAGCTCGGGCTGGAGGAGGGGTTCGACCACCTGTCAACGGGCGGGGGCGCGTCGCTCGAGTTCCTCGAGGGACGCGAGCTGCCCGGCATCGCCGTCCTGGAGGAGCGCTGATGGCCCGCAAGCCGATCGTCGCCGCGAACTGGAAGATGCACAAGACGCACCTGGAGGCCATCCAGGCCGTCCAGAAGCTCTCGTACCTGCTCGACAAGGACGACGCCGACCGCGTGGAGGTCGTGATCTGCCCGCCCTTCACCGCGCTCCGCTCGATCGAGACGCTTATCGACAGCGATCGCCTCGACTACGGGCTCGGGGCGCAGAACGTCCACTCCGAGGAGAAGGGGGCGTTCACCGGCGAGGTCTCGCCGGCCATGCTCGAGGCCCTCAAGGTGCGGTACGTCATCGTCGGGCACTCGGAGCGGCGCGAGCTCTTCGGCGAGACGGACGAGAGCGTGAACAAGAAGGTGCGCGCGGTGTTCGCGCACGGCATGACGCCGATCCTGTGCGTCGGCGAGACGCTCGGGGAGCACGACGCCGGCCTGACCGACGAGAAGGTCGTCGGCCAGGTCGAGCGCGCCCTCCAGAACGTGTCGGAGGGGGACGCGACCCGGATCGTCGTCGCCTACGAGCCGATCTGGGCGATCGGGACCGGACGCAACGCCCTGCCGGCCGACGCCGGCGAGACGATCGGCACGATCCGCGGGGCGATCGCCGGGCGGTACTCGGCCGAGCTCGCGGACGGCGTGCGCATCCAGTACGGCGGGAGCGTGAAGCCGGGCAACATCCGGGACTTCATGGCCCACCCGGAGATCGACGGGGCGCTCGTCGGGGGTGCGAGCCTGGATCCCGAGGAGTTCGCGCTCATCGTGAAGTACCGCTAGCGCAAAGGACCCGACCATGAAGAAGCTCCTGTACGTGTGCCTGGACGGGCTCGGCGACGACCCGATCCCCGAGCTCGACGACCGCACCCCCCTGGAGGCGGCCGAGACCCCGTTCCTCGACTCCCTCGCCAGGAAGGGACGGACGGGGTCGGTGGTC
>DAIUEM010000059.1:0-9748 GCA_036845105.1 Actinomycetota bacterium
CCCGGCCCCGACGCGCCGGTGCGGGCGCCGCGCGTCTAGTCGGGTCCCCGCGATGGACCTTCGGACGTTGACTGAACGCGTTCCGAAGCAGCAGGATGGGGGCCGATGAGCGATCGGGCGGCGGAGAACCTGCTGGAGTGGAAGGGCCGGACCGGCCCGTTCACCGTGACGCTTGGGGAGGGCGTGTTCCACCCCACGCACACGAGCCGTACGCTCGCCGAGGCGCTCGAGATCGGCCCGGAGGACGTGGTGATCGATGTCGGCTGCGGTTGCGGCGTCCTGTCGTTCGTCGCCGCCAACCTGGGCGCGGAGCGGGTGATCGGCTGCGACCTGTCCGAGCGCGCGATCCAGATCGCCCGCGAGAACGCCGTGCAGCTCGGCCTGCAGGACCGTGTCGAGTTCCGCGTCGGGGATCTGCTGCAACCGGTCCGGGGGGAGCGCGCGACGGTCATCATCGGCGACGTTTCGGGGATCCCGGACGAGATCGGGCGCCTCGCGGGCTGGTTCCCCGACGGCCACGCGGGTGGTCCGACGGGGGCCGAGCTCCCGGCCGCCATGCTCAAGAGCATCCGCGAGAACGACTGCCTGGTTCCCGGCGGGCGTATCTACCTGCCGACGGGCACGCTCCAGAACGAGCGCACGATCCTGGAGACGGCGAAGGCGTTGTTCGGGGCCGCGAACCTGGACCGCCTGCTCGAGCGCGACTTCCCCCTGCCGGACGTCGTCGCGAAGTCCAAGGCGGTCGCGCAGATGATGCGCGAGGGGGTCCTGGACCTCCGCGCCCGGGGGAGCCGGCTCCTGTGGAGCCTCCGGATCTGGCGTGTCGTGAACCCCGCGGTGACGCCCGAGAGCGCCGCGCTCCCGCCCGCCTAGGTCGGTCGGTCCTCGGGCGGCCGGACCTCGACGACCGACTTCACCCAGTACCCCGCGTCGCGCAGGTGCTCGGCCCCGCCCCGGTCGATCGCGAGCACGATCACGCCGACCGTGCAGCCCTGCGCCTCGAGCGCGCGGGCGGCCTTCAGCACCTGGTGTCCCGTCGTGGATACGTCTTCGATCAACGCCACCTGCGCCCCCGCCGGTGCGTGACCCTCGACCTGCGACATCGTCCCGTAGGTCTTCGGCTCCTTCCGGACGACGGCGACCGGCAGGTGCACCTCGAGCGCCACCGCCGCCACGAGGAGCGTCGCCGCGCCCTCGGGCGCAGCCAGGTGCGTGATCCCCTCGGGCAGCAGCTGGACGACGGCGTGGGCGACCTCGCGCAGGAGCGGGGGGTCGGTCAGGAACCGGAACTTGTCGAAGTAGACGCTCGAGCGCTTGCCCGAGGAGAGCACGAAGTCGCCGTGGAGCTCGGACGCGCCGATCAGCCGGTCCGCGAGGTCCTCGCCCATCGCGCGTAGCATAGGCCCCCGATGGGCCTGTACCGGGCGGTCGTCGGACCCCTGTTCCTCGCGCTGCCCCCGGAGGGCGCCCACCGACTGGCCAACCGTTCCCTCGGCCTGCCGCTGCCGTGGGGGCGGATCGGCGGCGCGCACGCGGACCCCGCGCTCGAGCGCACCCTCGCCGGGATCCGCCTCGCGAACCCGATCGCTCTGGCGGCCGGGTTCGACAAGACCGGGGCGCGCCTGGACGCCCTCGGTCGCCTCGGGTTCGGGTACGTGGTCGGAGGGACCTTCACGCGCGCCTCCCGGCCCGGCAACCCGAAGCCCCGGATCGTCCGGTACCGGTCGCGGGGCTCGATGGTGAACGCCATGGGGCTGCCGAACCCTGGCGCCGAGACAGCCGCGCGCACGCTCGCCCGGGTGCGGCGCACGGGACCGAGGCTCGCGAGCATCGCCGACGAGGCGCTCGAGGACGTCCTCGAGACGCATGCGCTGCTCGAGCCGCACGTGGACGGGATCGAGCTCAACGCGAGCTGCCCGAACGTCTCGTGGGGCCGGGACCGCAACAACGAGGCGCACCTGGCGTCGATCCTGCGGGAGCTCGGCGCTCGGCGGCGCACGCCCCTGTTCGTGAAGCTCCCGCCGTTCCGCGACGAGGTCGAGCGCGAGGTGGTCCTGGCGCTCGCCGGGATCGCCGTCGAGGGCGGCGCCGACGGGCTCGTGTGCTCGAACACGCGACGCGTCGGCGAGCCGCGACTCGCCGTCGGCGCGGGAGGTCTGTCCGGCCGGGCCCTGTTCCCCGACACGGTCCGGATCGTCGCCGAGGTCCGGGCCGTCACGGAGGGAGCCGTGCCGATCGTCGCGTGCGGCGGAGTGAGCTCCGCCGAGGACGCCGTCGCGTGCCTTCGAGCTGGGGCGACGGCCGTCCAGGTCTACACGGGACTCGTCTACGAGGGCCCGCGTCTGGTGCGCGAGCTGACCTCGGGGATCGCGGAGCGCCTGCGGGGCAACGACGCTGCCCTCCGCCCTCGGGCTCGGACGGAACCTTCCTAGCGAACGAGGTTGCTGCAGGGTCCATTCCCGTTCAAGATGTCGCCCTCTCCGCAGTGGATGGTGAGGGATTGGGACAACCGCAGGCCCACGTCGACGAAGCGCGCGCCGAGCCGAGCGCCGGCGTTGCCGTGCGACTGGACGGCGTCCTCAAGCGCTTCGGGGAGGTCACCGCGGTCGACCGTGTCGACCTTGAGGTGCTCGAGGGCGAGTTCTTCTCGATGCTCGGGCCATCGGGCTCGGGCAAGACCACGTGCCTTCGGCTGATCGCCGGCTTCGAGGCTCCGACCGAGGGGCGTGTGTTCCTGGACGGACAGGACGTGTCCGGGCTGGCGCCGTTCCGCCGTGACGTGAACACGGTCTTCCAGGACTACGCCCTGTTCCCCCACATGACGGTCGAGCAGAACGTCGAGTACGGCCTGAAGGTCAAGAAGGTCGCCACGGCCGAGCGGCATCGCCGCGTGGCCGAGGTGCTCGGGATGGTCCGGCTCGGGGACCTGGGCGACCGCAGGCCGGCGGAGCTCTCCGGCGGGCAGCGGCAGCGGGTGGCGCTGGCGCGCGCGCTCGTGAACCGGCCGAAGGTGCTGCTGCTCGACGAGCCGCTCGGCGCGCTCGACCTGAAGCTCCGCCAGGCGATGCAGATCGAGCTCAAGCAGATCCAGCAGGTCGTCGGTCTCACGTTCATCTACGTCACCCACGACCAGGAGGAGGCGCTCACGATGAGCGACCGCCTCGCCGTGTTCAACCACGGCAAGGTCGAGCAGGTCGGGACGCCGGCCGAGGTCTACGAACGCCCGGCGACCGAGTTCGTGGCCGGGTTCGTCGGCACGTCGAACATCCTGTCCGGCGAGACCGCGGAGAAGATCGCCGGCTCGCCCGAGCCGTTCACCGTGCGCCCCGAGAAGATCCACCTCGTCGCGGTGGACTCGCCGGTCCGCGAGGACGAGTGCTCGGCGATCGGACACGTGCGGCAGGTCGTGTACATCGGCGCGCTCACGAAGTACATCGTCTCGCTCGACGACGGCGGCGAGCTCGTCGTGTTCCAGCAGAACCTGACCACGTCGTCGATGGAGGCGCTCCAGGTCCAGGGTCGTGCGGTGCGGCTGACCTGGAACAGGAGGAACAACCGTCCGGTCGTGCAGGCCGGCGGTTCGGATGGGTCGCAGGACCCAGAGGAGGGGGACGCATGACGAAGTGGATGCGCCTGTTGGCGCTCCTGTCCGTGCTCACGCTCGTACTCGCCGCCTGTGGAGGCGACGAGGAGGGCGGCGGTGGTGGCGGCGGCGAGACCGGTGGGGGCGAGACCGGTCCCGAGCTGGCCAGCTACGACCCGGCCGCGGAGGGCGAGGGCGAGCTCAGCCTCATCGCGTGGCCCGGCTACACGGAGGATGACTGGGTGAAGCCGTTCGAGCAGGAGTCCGGCTGCCAGGTGACCGTGAAGCCAGGCAACACCTCGGACGAGATGGTCAACCTCATGCGGCAGCAAGGCGGCAGCCTGTACGACGGCGTATCGGCTTCGGGCGACGCCTCGAACCGCCTCATCGCCAACGGCGATGTGGCGGGGATCGACGTCGATTCCTTCCCGGACTACATGGACGTCATGGAGTCCCTCCAGTCGCCGCCGCACAACACGGTCGACGGCGTCCACTACGGCGTGCCGTACATGTGGGGTCCGAACCTGCTCATGTACAACACCGATGTGGTCGATCCGGCGCCGACCAGCTGGGACGTCACCTTCGAGGCCGACTCGCCGTACGCGGGCAAGATCACGGCTTACGACAGCCCGATCTTCATCGCCGACGCCGCGATGTATCTGATGGCCCACAACCCGGACCTCGGCATCACCGATCCGTACGAGCTCACGCAGGAGCAGCTCGATGCTGCCGTCGAGCTACTGAAGCAGCAGGCGTCGATGGTGGGCAAGTATTGGGCCGTGTACACCGACGAGATCGACGGGTTCGCGTCGGGCGACATGGTCGTTGGAACGGCATGGCCGGTCAACTGGCAGTACACGAAGGCGGAGAAGGTCCCGGTCGAGGCGATCATCCCATCCGAGGGCGTCACGGGATGGGCCGACACCTGGATGATGTCGTCGAACGCCCCGCACCCGAACTGCATGCTGAAGTGGATGGAGTACACGCTCCGTTCCGACGTGCAGACGCAGGTCGCGGAGTGGTACGGCGCGACGCCGTCGAACACCGCGTCCTGCGAACAGCTGAACGCCGACCTCGGTGAGGACGCCGCCGCCTATCACTGCGGCGACGAGGAGTTCCTGTCCAGCGTCTACCTGTGGAAGACGCCCCTCCCGACGTGCGGTGACGACCGAGGGGACGTCTGCGCGGACTACTCGGCCTGGACGAACGCCTGGACGGAGATCCGAGGCGCAGGCTAGGAGACGATCGATTCGGGGGTCGCGACGGCGGCCCCCGATCGTCCTTCGACCATGTCCGCGACACCAGACACGGCGGTCGGTGACCTCCAGCGGCGACGCGGGTTCGCCGCGCGCGTCTCCGCGGCGTTGTTCCGCCGACCACGTCTGAAGCTTGCGCTCTTGCTCGGCCCCCCGGTCACCTGGATGGTGCTCGTGTACCTGGTGTCGCTCGGCCTCCTGCTGGCGACGGCGTTCTGGCGACTGAACGCCCTCACCTCGGAGGTCGAGCGCGTCTTCGGGCTCCAGAACTTCAAGACCCTCGCGGAGGACTCGGTCTACCGGACGATCACGCTGCGGACCGTCGGGATGGCGGCCGCGGTGACGATCACGGACCTAGCGCTCGCGGTGCCGATCGCGTACTACGCGGCGCGGATGGCGGGCCCCCGGATGCGACCGATCCTGCTGTTCGCGGTCGTCATGCCGCTGTGGTCGAACTACCTCGTCCGCGTGTTCGCGTGGAAGACGATCACCGCCGGCAACGGACCGCTCGACGCGTTCCTCGGGGTGTTCGGGATCGACGTGAGCCTGGCGTTCAGCAACTGGGCGGTGTGGCTCACGTTCTGTTACCTCTGGCTGCCGTACGCCATCCTGCCGATCTATGCGGCGTTCGAGCGCGTGCCCGAGTCGCTGCTCGAGGCCTCGAGCGACCTCGGCGCACGGAACGGACGGACGTTCCGGCGCGTGGTCTTGCCCCTCGTGTTCCCCGGCCTGGTCGCGGCGTCCATCTTCACGTTCTCGCTGACGCTCGGCGACTACATCACGCCCGTGCTCGTGGGCAAGGCGTTCTTCATCGGGAACGCGATCTACAACCTCGTCGGCCTGGCGAGCAACCTTCCGCTGGCGGCGGCGTTCGCGACCATCCCGATGGTGATCATGGCGCTGTACCTGGCGATCGCGCGCAGGTTCGGCGCCTTCGAGTCGATGTAGGAGGCGACGGCATGGAATCCAGGCTCGCGCGCTTCCTCATCAAGGGCGGGACGGTGATCACGCTGCTGTTCCTGTACATCCCGATCGTCATCCTCGCCCTGTACGCGTTCAGCAAGGGCGTCGCGCGCAGGTGGCCGCCCGACCTGTGGACGACGCGGTGGTTCACCGCCGCATGGGAGGACCCCGACCTCCGTTCGGCGATCGTCGGTTCGCTCCAGGCGGCCGCCGGAGCCACGGTCGTCGCGCTCTTCCTCGGCTCGTGCGCGTCGTTCGCGGTGCATCGCTTCCGATTCTTCGGTCGACAGACGATCTCGTTCGTCCTCGTGCTGCCGATCGCGCTGCCGGGCATCGTGACGGCGATCGCGCTGGGATCCGCGGTCGACTTCGGCAACCGCCTGTTCGGCCTCGAGTTCGGGATCTGGCCGATCATCATCGCGCACGCGACGTTCTGCGTCGTCGTCGTCTTCAACAACGTGGTCGCGCGCCTGCGCCGGACCCCCACCTCGTTCGTGGAGGCGTCGATGGACCTCGGCGCGGACGGATGGCAGACGTTCCGTCACATCACGTGGCCGGCTCTCAGGACCGCGATCGTCGCCGGCGCGCTGCTCGCGTTCGGGCTCTCGTTCGACGAGATCGTCGTGACGAACTTCGTGGCCGGGCCGAAGCTCACGCTCCCGCTTTGGATCTTCAGCAACATCCGGTTGCCGCGGCAGCAGCCGATGGTCAACGCCGTCGCTCTCGTGATCATGGTGGCGTCGGTGATCCCCGTGTACCTGGCGCAGCGGCTCACGGGCGGCGTCGAGGAGGCCCGGCGGACCGGGACGCGGCAGGAACGGCTCGTGCCCGAGGAGACCGGGGCGAGCTAGAGGTACTGGCCGGGCGTCTTCGGGGGCTCGCCCGGGCCCTGGCCGGGCGGCAGCCCTCGGCGGCGGAGCTCCTCGAACTGCGCGCGAGCGGCCGCCTGCTGCGCGAACAGGGCGGCCTGGATGCCGTGGAAGAGGCCCTCGAGCCAGCCGACCAGCTGTGCCTGGGCGACGCGGATCTCGGACTCGCTCGGCACGCCCTGCATCGGCGGCGCGAGCGACTCGAGCTCCTCCTTCAGGTCGGGGGAGAGCACCTCCTCGAGCTCGCCGACCGAGCGCTCGTAGATCTGGGCGAGCCGCTTCCGTCCCGGCTCGTCGAGCGACGCCTGGCGGGTCTGCTCGAGGAGCTCGCGGACCATGCTCGCGATCCGCAGCAGCTTCGCCGGGTGCACGACCGCCTCCTGGGGCCGCTCGGGCCCCTCGACGACCTCCGCCGGCATCGACGGCATCGGCTGTGCTTCGGAAGGGTTCTCGGGATCCATGGCTCCACGGTAGCAGCGGGGGGATCCGTGTGCCCGACGCCGCTTCAGCCGCCGAGCTCCGCCCAGAGCAGCGCCTCGGCCAGGCACGCCCGCTGGAGGTCGCCGAGGTCGACGCTCTCGTCGATCGAGTGGTACTGGCTCTTCTCGTCCGAGGCGCCGTAGATCAGGATCTCGGCCTCGGGGAAGGTCCGCGCGAGCACCGGCACGAGTGGTACCGAGCCGCCGCTGCCGCTCTCGACCGCGGGCCGCCCGTACGCCGTCTCCATCGCCCGCCGCATCGCGCCGAACGCGGGGCCGGCGTTCGAGACGCGCAGACCGTGCCCGCCCTCGCCGCGCTTCACGTCGACCTCCACGCCCCAGGGGGCGTTCGCCTCGACGTGCGTCGCGAGCAGGTCCAACGCGCGCGCGGGGTCGTCGCCGGGCGCGATCCGCAGGCTGATCTTCGCCCGGGCGACGGGAACGAGCTGGTTCGACGCCTCGCGGACGCGGGGCGCGTCGATCCCGAGCACCGAGACCGCCGGCGCGCTCCAGAGTCGCTCCGCGATCGTGCCGCCGCCGATCAGCCGAACGCCGGGACGCAGGCGAGCGTCGCGCCGGAAGTCCTCCTCGGGCATCTCGACGCCGTCCCACGGCAGGCGCGCGAGTCCGTCGATCGCGACGTTGCCCTCCTCGTCGTGGAGCGTCGCGAGGATCCGCGCCAGGGCCGACAGCGCGTCGGGCGCGACGCCGCCGAACACCCCGCTGTGGACCGCGAGGTCGAGGGTCCGCACCGTGACCGTCACGTCGACGACGCCGCGGATCGAGGTCTCGAGCGCCGGGATGCCGGTCCGCCAGTTGCCCCCGTCCGCGATGCACAGGACGTCGGCCGCGAGCAGGTCCCGGTGCCCCTCGATGAGGAACGGGAGGTGCTCGGTGCCGGCCTCCTCTTCACCCTCCACGATGACCTTCACCGTGACCGGCGGCCGAGCGCCGAACGCCCGCATCGCGACCGCGTGCAGGACGATGCCGCACTTGTCGTCCGACGAGCCGCGCCTGTAGAGGCGCCCGTCGCGCACCTGCGGCTCGAAGGGCTCCGAGGTCCACTCCTCGAGCGGCCCCTCCGGCTGGACGTCGTGGTGCGCGTAGAGCAGGACGGTGGGGGCTCCGGCCGGCCCGGGCACCTCCCCGTAGACCGCCGGATGGTCCACCCCGTCTGGGAGCTCGATGAGGCGGACCGCGCCGTAACCGGCGGTCTCGAGGATCTCGGCCGTCGTCTCGGCCGAGGCGCGGACCGGCGCCGGGTCGTAGTCGGGGAACGCGATCGAGGGGATGCGGACGAGGCGCTCGAGGTCCGCGGTCGCTCGCGGCATGGCCTCGGCGACGGCGGTCCGGAGGTCGTCGATGCTCGGCACGGTCGTCCTTTCGCGGTCGTGGATGCGGTGGAACCTTATCGAACGCGTCGAAGGTCCCGCCGGAACACGGGCGTCCGGCCCAGCCCCGACGGACGCTGGGCGCCGACCCTCGCGTTGCACGAGGCAGGGAGCGCACGACCGCGACGACCGGAGGGACCAGACGATGAACGGCATCCGCGTCCGCCACGAGGGCGGCGACCGCTACCGCATCACGATCCGCGGCCACGAGGTGCTCGTGGACCAGCCCGTCGACGACGGGGGTGAGGACACCGCCCCGACCCCGACCGAGCTGTTCGTAGCCGGGCTGGCGAGCTGCATCGCCTTCTACGGGGGGCGTTACCTGCGCCGGCACGACCTGCCGACCGATGGGCTCGCCGTCGAGTGCCGCTTCGCGTTCGCGCCGGACCGGCCGGCCCGTGTCGGCAAGATCGAGATCGTCGTCCGCCTGCCCGAGGGCTTCCCCGACGAGCGGCGCCGGTCGTTCCAGTCGGTCGTCGAGCACTGCACGGTCCACAAGACGCTCGCGCAGCCGCCCGAGGTGGGGATCGCGCTCGAGCCCTAGCCCGGGCTCACCGCGAGAGCTCCTCGTGATGGAGTAGCCCCGCGTCCGCCGCTACGGGTAGAGGCGCTCGGTCCGCCAGCCCTCGACCGCGCGGATGTAGCGGAACCGATCGTGCAGGCGGTGCCGGCGGCCCTTCCAGAACTCGAACTCCTCCGGGGCGAGCCGGTAGCCGCCCCAGTTCGGCGGGAGCGGGACGTCCTCGTCCGGGAAGCGCTCGGCCATCCCACGGAAGGCGGCGTCGAGCTCCTCCCGAGAGCCGGCCGGAGCGCTCTGGCGTGACGCCCACGCGCCGAGCCTCGCCTCGCGCGGACGTGTGCGGAAATACGCGAGCGACTCCTCGTCGGCGATCGGGGCCACCGTCCCGGTCGCGGTGGCCTGCCGGTGGAGCTCGCGCCACAGGAACACCACGGCGGCGTGCGGGTTCTGGGCGAGGTGCCGGCCCTTGCGGCTCTCCCGGTTGGTGAAGAAGGTGAGGCCCCGCTCGTCCAGGCCCCTGAGCAGCACGTGGCGGACCGTGGGACGCCCGGTCGCGTCGGCCGTGGCGAGCGCCATCACTTCGGGGAACTCGATCCCCGCGTGCTTGGCGTCGGCCAGCCACGCCCGGAGCTGCGCGACCGGGTCGGGGTCCAGGTCGCCCTCGACGAGCGGCTCGTCGCCGTGTTC
>DAIUEM010000060.1:0-9746 GCA_036845105.1 Actinomycetota bacterium
CGGAGCTCGAGGCGATGGCGGCCGCGGTCGAGATCGTGCTCGACGCCGTGACCGCGCGGGTCCCGGCGGACGACGCCCGCACGTTCGTCGCGGTGGCCGGCACGGCGACCACCCTGCAGGCGATCTCGCTCGGTCTGCCGTTCTACGACCCCGAGCGGATCCACCGCACCTGGCTCTCGCTCGCCGAGGCCGAACGGGTCCTCGACGACCTCGCCGCGATGACGAACGCCGAGCGCTCCGCGCTCCCGGTGATGGCACCCGGCCGAGGCGACGTGATCGTGGCGGGAGCCCTCGTGCTCGTCCGCGTGATGCGGCGTTTCGGTTTCGAGCGCGCCCTCGTGTCCGAGACCGACATCCTCGACGGCCTGGTCCTGGAGATGCTCGACCCCTGAGAAGTGATATCATCCTGATATCTTCCTGATGTCAGGAGGGAGTGAGATGCAGAGCTCCAGCCAGGAGCGGCCCGCGCGCGTGGCGCCCGGTCTCCTCATGCTCCTCGCCGTGATCGTTCTCGGCCTGGTCGGCCTCGCGCTGTTCGTCGCGGTGATCGTGGATGCCGTCGCGAACGGGTCGATGACCGTCTGGACGTGGATCGGGGGCATCGGCGGGCTGTTGGTGGTGGGTCTGGGCGCGTTCGTGGCGCTCGGCCTGTTCATCGTGCAGCCGAACCAGGCGCGCGTCCTGATCCTGTTCGGCCGATACATCGGCACGGTCCGGACGGACGGGTGGTTCTGGGCGAACCCGTTCACGATCGGCGAGCGGCGGAAGGTGTCGCTGCGGATCCGGAACTTCGACACCCAGAAGGTCAAGGTCAACGACCATCGCGGGAACCCGGTCGAGATCGCGGCCGTGGTCGTCTGGCGGGTCGTCGACACCGCCCGGGCGATCTTCGACGTCGACGACTTCGAGGAGTTCGTCGCCGTGCAGAGCGAGACCGCCGTTCGGCACCTGGCCACGCTGTACCCGTACGACAGCTACGAGGAGCAGGCGCTCTCGCTCTCGGGCAACGTGGACGAGGTGTCCGAGGCGCTCCAGACAGAGCTCCAGCAGCGTTTGGCCCGGGCCGGCGTCGAGGTCGTCGAGACGCGGCTGTCGCACCTGTCGTACGCGCCCGAGATCGCGGGCGCGATGCTCCGCCGTCAGCAGGCGAGCGCGATCGTCGCCGCCCGCCAGAAGATGGTCGAGGGAGCCGTCGGGATGGTCGACATGGCCCTGCAGATGCTCGCGCGGGAGCACATCGTCGAGCTCGACGAGGAGCGCAAGGCCACGATGATCTCGAACCTGCTCGTCGTGCTGACGGGGGAGCAGGCGGCCCAGCCGATCGTGAACGCCGGGTCCCTGTACTGACGGGGTGTCGTGAGCGAGCGGAAGACGTTCCCGCTGCGGATCAACCGGGAGCTCTACGCGGCGCTCGAGCGATGGGCGGCCGACGAGCTCCGGAGCGTCAACGCCCAGATCGAGTACCTGCTGAGCGACGCCGTCCGCCGCTCGGGGCGCGAGGCGCCGCGACGCTCCGGACGGCGGGGGTGAGGGCCCCCGTCGTCCGGTAACCTTCCTCGGCCGTGTCGAAGAGCCGCAACCGCCAGCTCGCGAAGCAGCACGCGCGCCGCCAGGCCGAGCGCCGCGCGCAGCAGCGCCGTCGCAACACCGCGATCGCGGTGGCCGGTGTCGTCGCCGTGCTCGGGATCGGCTTCGCCGCGTGGGCGTTGTGGCCGTTCGGCGACGACGCGACCCCGCCGACCGCGTCCGGTCCGACCGGGCCGACCGCCGCGACGGGCGCCACCGGTCCCACCGCGCCGACCGGCGAGCCGGGGGAGCAGATCGACACGGTCGAGCCGACCGCGGGACCCGAGGAGGTGGCGTGCGGCGGCGAGGTCCCGAAGGGCGCGATGGACCCGAAGCCCCAGTTCGCGGCGCCGGCGAAGGTCATCGAGAAGAGCCAGACCTACGTCGCGACGCTGCAGACCTCCTGCGGAGACATCGTGATCGAGCTGCTCGACGACCGGGCGCCGAAGACGGTCAACTCGTTCGTGTTCCTGGCGCGGGAGGGGTTCTTCGACGGGCAGCGGATCCACCGGATCGACGAGAGCATCGACGTCCTCCAGGGCGGCGACCCGACGGGGACCGGGGGCGGCGGGCCCGGCTACACGATCCCCGACGAGCTGACCGGGGAGGAGTCCTACGCCGCCGGCACGTTCGCGATGGCGAACGCCGGCCCGGACACCGGGGGCAGCCAGTTCTTCATCATCACCGGCGTCGACGGGCACGCGCTCGACGACCAGGCGGCGTGGACGATCTTCGGCACGATCGTCGAGGGGCTGGACGTGGCCGAGCGCATCCAGGGGATCCCGATCTCGGACCCGGAGGCCGCCGCCGCCGGCGATCTGACCGGTCAGCAGCCCTCGCAGGCCGTGTACATCGAGAGGGTCACGATCGACACGAAGTGAGGTTCCGGGTTCGGGGTAGGCTCGTTCCGCCCGGGTGTCGGAACTGGCAGACGACGGCGCCTTAAAAGCGCTTGTCCCGCGAGGGACGTGTGGGTTCGAATCCCACCCCGGGCACGATGGTCTCGCCGTGCGGCGAGCGGACGGGAAGGCGAGGGGAAACCGATGACGCAGCTCAGCACGATCGAGACGGAACGCGTGCCGGTCACCACCGCCTACCACGGCGTCCAGGTGACCGAGGACTACCGCTGGCTCGAGGATGCGGACGCCGAGGAGACCAAGGCGTGGACCGCGGCGCAACACGAGCGCACGATGGCCTACCTGAGGTCCCTCCCGTCCTACGACGACATCCGGCGCAGGGCCCGGGAGATCCTCGCGGCCGACTCGACGTCGTACACCGATCTCACGCGGGGCGGGGAGACCTCGTTCGCGCTGAAGACCCAGCCGCCCAAGCAGCAGCCGTTCCTCGTCACCCTGACCGACCTCGGTGACCCGGCCACCGAGCGCGTGCTCGTGGACCCGAACGCGATCGACCCGAGCGGGGCGACGACGATCGACTGGTACGTCCCCTCACCCAACGGCCGGCTCGTCGCCGTCTCGCTGTCCTCGCACGGCACGGAGGACGGCACGCTCCACCTGTACGACACGACGACGGGCGACCTCGTCGACGTGCGGATCCCGCGCGTCAACAGCGGCACCGCCGGTGGGTCGATGGCGTGGCGCGGTGACTCGAGCGGGTTCTGGTACACGCACCACCCCGCTCGCGACGGGCGTCCCGAGGAGCAGACGGAGTTCTTCGAGGAGGTCTGGTTCCATCGGATCGGCGCGACGGACGACCGCCAGGACCTCGCCGGGGTGTTCGCCGACGACCGGATCGTCGAGAACTTCCTGTCGTCCTCCCCGGACGGCCGGTGGGTGCTCGACCGAGCGCAGAAGGGCGACGGCGGCGAGTGGCAGCTCTTCGTTCGGTCGCAGGACGGGGGCGGGTGGTGGATGCTCGCCGACATCCCGGACAAGGTCGTCGACGCGGCGTTCGGGCCCGATGCGATCTTCCTGCTCTCGACGAAGGACGCGCCGCACGGCCAGGTCCTGAGGCTCCCGATCTCGCCGGGCGCCACCGTTGCCGACGCGGCCGTCGTCGTGCCGCACTCGGCGCTGACGATCGAGGGACTCGCCGTGACCGACGGCCGGCTCTGGGTGCTCGACATCGACGGCGGGCCCTCCGGCCTCCGCGCCTTCGACCACGACGGCGAGCCGCTGGCCGCCGTCGAGCTGGCCCCCCTGTGCGCCATCGACGGCATCACTCGGCTCGGCGGCGACCAGGTGGCCTATCCCGTCGAGACGTTCGTGGCTCCGCGCTCCTGGTGGGTGGCGGCCGACGCCGAGGCGTCTCCCCGCAGGACGGCGCTCGACACGACCACGCCGCTGGACCTCTCGGGCTTCGAGGTTCGGCGCGTCTTCGCCACCTCGGGAGACGGAACGCGGGTGCCGGTCAACCTGATCGCGCGGGTTGGCACGCTGGACGCGGGACCGGCCCCGACGATGCTGACGGCGTACGGGGGCTACGGCATCTCGCTCAAGCCGTGGTTCGTGCCGGGTCGTCTCCTCTGGCTCGAGCAGGGTGCGGCGCTCGCGATCGCGAACATCCGCGGTGGAGGGGAGTACGGCGAGGAGTGGCACCATGCCGGTCGCCTGCTCTCCAAGCAGACGTGCTTCGACGACTTCGCGGCGTGTGCGCGGCACCTGGTCTCGACCGGGGTGACCACGGTCGAGCAGCTCGTGATCCGCGGCGGCTCCAACGGAGGGCTGCTGATGGGTGCCGTGCTGACGCAGCACCCGGACATCGCTCGCGCGGTCGTCGCCGAGGTGCCCGTGCTCGACATGTTGCGGGTCGAGCTGCACCCGAACGGCGCGTTCAACGTGACGGAGTTCGGCACGGTCGAGGACCCCGACCTGTTCGCGGCGATGTACGCGTACTCGCCGTACCACCGCGTCGTCGACGGCACGCCGTACCCCGCGGTGCTCCTGACCGCCGGTGAGTTCGACCCTCGGGTCGACGCGCACCACGCGAAGAAGATGACCGCCCGGCTCCAGGCCGCCACGTCGTCGGACGACCCGATCCTGCTCCGGATCGAATCCGGCGGTCACGGGATCGGGCATTCGCTCGATCAGATGGTCGACCTGCTCACCGACGTGCACGCGTTCGCCTTCGCCCAGGTCGGCGTCGCGTGGACGGCCTGACGGCGTGGGGGCGGACATGACACAGCGGAGCGGAGCGGATCGGTGGTGGCGCGAGGGCGTCCTGTACCAGATCTACGTGCGCTCGTTCGCGGACTCGAACGGCGACGGGATCGGCGACCTCCAGGGGGTGATCGACCGCCTGGATCACCTCGAGTGGCTCGGCGTCGACGGGGTCTGGCTCTCGCCGACGATGCCGTCGCCGAACCTGGACTGGGGATACGACGTCGCGGACTTCCGTGACGTCGATCCTGACCTCGGGGACCTCGAGACGCTCGACCGGCTCGTCGCCGAGGCGGGGAAGCGCGGCATCCGGATCCTGCTCGACCTCGTGCCGAACCACACGAGCGATCGGCATCCGTGGTTCGTCGACGCGCGATCGACCCGGGATGCGGAGCATCGCGACTGGTACGTGTGGGCCGACCCCCGGCCGGACGGCTCGCCGCCGAACAACTGGGTCTCGATCTTCGGCGGGCCGGCCTGGGAGCTCGATCCGGCGACCGGCCAGTACTTCCTCCACAACTTCCTGGTCGAGCAGCCCGACCTGAACTGGTGGAACGACGACGTCCGGCGGGAGTTCGACGACATCATCCGGTTCTGGCTGGATCGCGGGATCGCCGGGTTCCGGATCGACGTCGCGCAGGGCCTCATCAACGACCGCGAGCTCCGCGACGACCCGCCGGCCACCGAGGAGGACCCTCCCGACATCCGACGGCGTGGCCTCCGGCCGGTCCACAGCATGAACCGACCCGAGGCGCACGAGATCTACCGGCGGTGGCGAACGATCACCGACGACTACGACCCGCCGGGTCTCCTCGTCGGCGAGACGTGGGTGCCGAGCATCGAGCGCTGGGCCCTCTACTACGGCCTCGCGGAGGACGAGCTGCACCTTTGCTTCAACTTCGCGCTGGTCTTCGCGGATCTGCGCGCCGAGGATCTGCGCGCGGTCGTGGAGCTGACCGAGAGGGTGCTCAACCCGCAGGCGCAGCCCGTGTGGACGGCGTCGAACCACGACGTCGGCCGGTTCCCCACCCGGTGGTGCGGCGGGCGCGAGGACGCGAGCCGCACCGCCCTCATGGCGCTGCTCACGCTGCGCGGCACCCCCTTCCTGTATTACGGGGACGAGATCGGCATGACCGACGTGCCGATCGCCGAGGGCGACGTCCGGGACACCGTCGGGGTGCGCCTTGCGCCCGACGCGGGCCGGGACCCGTGCCGTACGCCGATGCAGTGGAGCGGCGAGCCGGGCGCCGGGTTCACGCGCGGCGACGTCAGGCCGTGGATCCCGATCGGCGACGCCGCGGCACGGAACGTGGAGGACCAGCGCGCGGATCCGAACTCGATGCTTCACCTGTGTCGGGACCTCGTCGCGTTGCGACGGAACACGCCCGAGCTGCGCTCGGGCGGGTACGCCGCGCTGCCGAGCCCGCCGGGGATCTGGGCCTGGCGAAGAGGGGACCGGACCGCCGTCGCGCTCAACCTCTCGGACGAGCCCGGAGCGATCACGCTCGGCCCGGCCGGGGTCCTGCTGGCCACGGACCGCGCTCGGGACGGCGAGGCCGTCCGCACGGACCTGTCCCTCGGCCCGTGGCAGGGAGCGGTGCTGCGGCTCGACTAGGACGAGGACGAGGACGGGGCGGCGCCGCCCCGTGCCTCCCGTTCGCGCTCTCGCGAGCGCTCGGACAGGTGGTCGGCCACGCCGATGCTCGTGAACGGCAGGGCCGGCGAGAGCAGCAGCGCGGCCTCGGGGACGACGCGCACCGTGACGAACGCCCACGCGGTGACCATGAGCACCGCGAGCGAACGGGCCTTCCACGAGTGATCCCCGTCGGCGCGCAGCGCCGCGATCCCACCGGCGCCGATGCCGGCGACGACACCGGTCACCGCGTCGGGGGCGGCCGCCGAGACCGGGATCCCCACGAGGAGCGTCAGCCCCATCGCCCGCACGACCGCGCCCGGCGCCCTCGGGTGCTCGGACAAGAAGGCCAGGGCCACGAAGACGAACGGCACGAGCGCGAGCCCGAAGGCGATGAGCGGCCCGGCGTCCGGCGCCGACCCGCGATCCGAGGCGATCGCGACGATGCCGGCCACGAGCGACCAGTACGCGGGGAGCAGCAGGAGCGTGGCGGCCAGGATCGCTCGCCACTTCTTCCGGGGCGAGAGCGGCTCCATCCCGGCCGCGCCGGACCGGCCGCGCCGCGGCATGTCAGCCCTTGACCGCGCCTGCGGTGAGCCCGCGTACGAAGTACTTCTGGAGCGAGAAGAACACGACGAGTGGGAGCGCCATCGAGATGAACGCCGCGGCCGTCAGCAGGTGCCAGTTCTCGCCGCGGGCGCCGACGAGCTCGCGCAGGGCCACGGTCAGCACGCGGTTCTGGCCGGCGCCGCCGAGGAACACGTACGCCACGAGCAGGTCGTTCCAAACCCACATGAACTGGAAGATCGTGAACGCGGCGAGCGCCGGGATCGAGAGCGGGACGATGAGACGCCAGAAGATCGTGAAGTGGTCGGCCCCGTCCATCTTGGCGGACTCGATGATCGAGGACGGGAGCGAGGCGATGTAGTTATAGAGCAAGTACGTCGCGAGTGGGATGCCGAACCCCGTATGGGCGAGCCAGATCCCGAGGAACGACTGGTTGAGATCCAGGTCCGGGAAGATCCGGAGGCCGAACAGCGTCACGCCCTGCGTGAACAGCCGCAGGATCGGGATCAGCGCCATCTGGAGCGGCACCACCATGAGGCCCACGACGAGCACGAACATCACGTAGCGCCCGCGGAAGTCCATCCAGGCGAACGCGTAGGCCGCGAACGCGGCGATCGCGATCGGCATGATCGTCGCCGGGATCGCCACCGCGAGGCTGTTCATGAACGAGTTCCCGAACCCCTGCGCGTCGATCGCCCGCCGGTAGTTCTCCAGCGTCCATTCCGCGGCCCGGAACGGGTGCGCGAGCGCCGTCCACCATCCGGAGGTGTCGACGAGCCCCTCGGGTCGGAACGAGGTGATGAGGACGCCGGCCGTCGGGATCATCCACACCAGGACGATCGCGATGATCGCGATACGGATGAGCCAACCGCCCCTGCGGACGTCGCCGGGCGCCCGCGAGTCCGGGGCCTCGGGGACCGGGATGACGGGCACGCTCATCGGATGGCCTCCTGCTCGCGGAAGCGCCGCACGTTGAAGATCATCACCGGGACGACCGCGACGAACAGGATGACCGCGATCGCGGCCCCCCTGCCGTTGTGGTCTAAGAGGAAGAACCAGCGGATCATCCGCTCGGCGACGACGACCGTCCCGTTCACCTCCGCGCTCGCCGGCTGGACGAACACGATGTCGAACACCTTCATGGCGTTGATCACCATGTACGTCGTCACGACGACGATCGTCGGGAGGATCGTCGGGACGATGATCCTGCCGAACACCTGCATCTCGGAGGCGCCGTCGATCCTGGCCGCCTCGATGATCTCGTCGGGGATGGCCTTGATCGCCGCCGAGAGAACCACCATGGCGAACCCGGTCTGCATCCACACCATGATCACCATGAGCATCAGGTTGTTCCACGGCTGGATCTCGAGCCACTTCACCGGGTCCTGCCCGAGGCCGAGCATGATCCCGTTCAGCAGCCCGATGTTGCTGCCGAACCCCTGCGGCCGGTAGCTGTAGATCAGCTGCCACGTGATCGACGCGCCGGCGAACGAGATCGCCATCGGCAGGAAGATCAGGGACTTGGCGACCGCCTCTCCCCGGACCAGTCGATCGGCCATCGTGGCGAACGCCAGGCCGATGCTCACCGCGACGAGCGGCACCAGGACGAGCCAGCCGGCCGTGTTCCTGAGCGCGCGCAGCATGTCTTGGTCGGTGAACACGAACTCGTAGTTGTCGATCCCCACGAAGTCACGCGAGATGCCGTCCTTGAAGCTGATCAGGATGGTGTTGAAGACCGGGTAGATCAGGAACACACCGAGGAGCACCAGCGCGGGCCCGACGAACACGTACGGGCGGACGCCCTCGCGGAACCGGGCCGGGAGCAGGTCGGTGAGACGGTTCATGGCCCAGAACAGGAAGAAGACGCCGACCACGCCCAGGAGGATCGCGACGCCGACCACCGCGATCCGGTTCGCGTTCCGCTGACGGAGGAAGTCGAAGGCGAGCAGGAGGACGACGACACCGATGATGGTCGCCACGACGATCAGGACGACGCGGAGCGGCGAGATGCCGGCCGCCGCGGTCTCATCCCCGCCGACGTCCGCCGCCGTCGGCGGCCCCTTCAGCTGAGGCTCGTCCGTCCTCACAACCTCACATCCTGCCTCGTGTCGGGCGCTGGGTCGAATCGGAAGGAGCGGCCGCAGCGCGGCCGCTCCTTCCGTCCGTCGAGCGGTCCTGTTGAGGACCGACTCGTCATCGCCCTACCCGGCCGACCAGCTCGCCTCGATGTCGTCGAGAACGCCCTGCAACGAGTCCGGTCCCTGCTGCATGTACTCGACCATCCCCGTCCAGAAGCTGCCGGCTCCGACCTCCCCTGGCATCAGGTCCGAGGCGTCGAACCGCCCCGTGCCGCCCGCCAGAGCGTCCGTCAGGACCACCGACGCGTCGGCCAGGATGTCGTTCGCGTAGCACTCCGGCCCGACGTTGACGTTCGGCGAGATCCTCGACGAGGCCGTGACACCGCCCATGCCGCACTGGATCTCCTCGGCGATGAACTCGTCGAGGAAGTCCTTGACCTCCTGGCGGTTCCCCGCCGTGCCGATGACCGCCAGCTCACCGGCGAACAGGGTTCCCTCCTGGTCGATCGGCGGCAGCGGGAACCAGTCGTAGTCCACGCCCGCTTCGGTGCCCTCCGGGAAGAAGGCGTTGATGAAGCTGGCCTGCCGATGCAGCCAGCATCCCGGCGGGTCCTCGAACATCGGCAGCGGCGCGTCGCCGAAGGCGATCGACGGCGTGTCCGCCGCCCCGCCCAGCACGTACCCGTCGGTGAACATGACCTCGCCGAACCTCTCGGCCGCGGTCACCACCGCCGGGTCGTTGAACGGGATCTCGTGGGACACCCACTGGTCGTAGACGTCGGG
>DAIUEM010000061.1:0-9537 GCA_036845105.1 Actinomycetota bacterium
GCGTCGACGCCGTGAAGACGAGCACGAGCACGTTGAAGGGTGTTCCCGTGAAGTCCACTCCACCGCCTCGGTCGTCGAGCCGTTCGCGGCTCAGAGCCTATCGGCCGGGTCATGGGCCGGGGACGCACGAACCTCGGCCGAGTAGCCCTAGAGCCGGCGTGCCCGCTCGAGCTCCTCAGCGGCGGCCCGGCGATCCTGCTCGGTCATCGTCGGCCTGGCGATCACGTAGATCAGGACCCCGACGAACGGAAGCACGACGATGAGCGCGATCCACGCAGCCTTGGCGGCGCCCGAGAGGTCGTCCCGCCGCCAGAGGTCGGCGAACACCCGGACGAACATGACCAGGACGAGGACCCAGAAGGTGAGCGCGATCACGGACCAGATCACGTCGCCGAGCGACCAGTCCACTTCGTCCTCCCTACGGTCGTGGTCGGACGGAAGGCCGTCGAAGCGCCTTCCCGTTGCCGATCAGACGACCGCCTGAGCCTTCAGCCGCTCGTACTCCTCCGCGGTGATCTGCCCCTCGTCCCGGAGCTTCGCGAGCTTCGCGATCTCGTCGGCGGCCGAGACCCCGGACATGCGGCGCTGCGCCTCCTGGGCCTCTGCGAGCATCCGCTTGTCCTGCTCGGTCATCTTGGGCCGGGCGATCATGTAGATCAGGATCCCCAGGAAGGGCAGGACCACGATCAGCAGGATCCAGCCGGCCTTGCCCCATCCGGAGACGTCCTCGCGCCGGAAGATGTCGGCGAACACCCCGATGAACATCCAGATGAACATGAACCAGAACAGGAACACCAGCATCGCCCACAGCACTTCTCCGAGGTTCATCCGTCCCTCCCGTCCGTTAGCGTGGCTCCAGTGGCCTTCCAGGCAGACGGTAGGGACGTAGCCAGGGGGGCGTCGTCATCCCGTTGGGATGAAACCTCCGCGAGAGGCGCGCGACGCGATCGGGCGACACCTCCCGACGCGAACGGGACATCATCCGGTCGGGGTGATGCTCCCGTACGCGGCCCCTGCGAGCGTAGAGTGACGGAGAGAGCAGCGAGGGGGCAGGGCCATGTACGAGCCAGAGCGAAGCCGCGGATGGACGACGTTCGCCACCATCGCCATCGCCGTCGCTGGCGTGTGGAACCTGGTGGGCGGCATCGCCGGCCTGACGAAGCGCGAGTACTTCGAAGAGGGATCGCTCCTGTACGAGAACCTGGCGTTCTGGGGTTGGGTCTGGCTCGTGGTCGGTGCGCTCCAGGTGCTGACGGCGATCCTGATCGCCCGCCGCGTCACGGCCGGAACGGCCCTCGGGCTGATGGGGGCCTCGGTCTCGATGCTCGTGTGGTTCTTCTCGATCGGCGCCCACCCGCTGTGGTCCATCCTGATCATCGCGCTGGACGTCCTCGTGATCTACGCGCTGACGGCAGAGCGTCCCGGGGTCACCGCCGCGGCCGACCAACCGTCCGGCCGGCCGTACGAGTCGCCGGGCGTGAGCGGCCCGCGCATCGGCTGATCCGGCACCGCGCCGGCGTCGGCGCGAGCGTGGCCGCGAGGTCGCGCCGTACTAGCACGGACGCGGTCATCCTGTGGTCGTGACCGGTCGCGACGCCGCCCTCAGGGATAGGCGCGCCTCACCCCGGGCGTGCGACGGACTCGCGGGATCGGCGCGCGAGCGGGAGCAGGACGATCGGCACGTGGCTGCGCTCGAGCGCGGCGAGCACGAGCGGTGCCTCGGCCGCCGGCACGCCGCGCCGTCGCCCGATCGCCAGGATGTCGGCGTCCATCTCGTGGGCGACCGCGACGACCATGTCCTCGGGCTCGCCGATCCGCACCTCCACCGCCGTATCGATCGCGGCTCCGGGGACCCATCGCGCGAGGAACTCGTCGGCCCACGTCTCGACGTCGTAGTGCGGCTGATCCTCGAACGACGGGATCGACGACTCGTCGAGGACGCGCAGGATGACGACGTGCAGCTGCGGGTTCTCCGCCAGTCGGACGACCTCCTCGAGCGCACTGGCCGGCCTGCCCGCGATCGGCACCAGGACCGTGCGGAGCTCGTAGTCGGATCGGGTCGCTGGGGGGACGACGACCACGGGCCTGCGGACGTTGCCGATCACGTCGAGGGAAACGTGTCCGGCCGTCGTCGGTTCGCCGACCTCGCGGCACGCGCCGACGACCACGGCGGCGACGTTCTCGGCGGACGCCTCGGCGATGAGGACGCTCGAGACGTCGCCGCGGAGCAGTCGGAGCGGCGTCTCCCCGCCCGAGATCTCGACCTCCGGCACGTCGACCTCCGCCTCCAGCACGTGCACGGCGTCGACCTGGGCGTCGAGGACCCTGGCGATCTCCTTCGCGACCTCGAGGACGGCCCGCGAGATGGGGGAGCCGTCGATCGCTGCCAGCACGGTGCTCACGGGCGTGTCTCCTTCCACCGGTGCGACGAGCGCGTCCAGCGCCGGCCGCCCGGGCCGAGCGTCATCACGGTGCCGCCTCGGAGCCGGATCCGGGTCGGCCCATCGGCCCGGATCTCGAGGGTCGAAGGAGCTACGGTCACTCGGACGTTGGAACCTCGGAAGCGGAGGCGGACCTCCAGCGTCCGCCACGCGTTGGGCACGCGCGGATCGAGCTCGAGGACGCCATCCTTCGGGCGGGCCCCGATGAATCCGAAGACGAGCGCCTGCCAGACGCTCCCCATCGTCGCCAGGTGCAGGCCACCCGCCGAGGTCCCCGTGAGATCCTCCAGGTCGAGCCTCGCCGCGATCTCGAGGGCCCGGACCGCCTCGTCGAGCCGCCCGGCGCGCGCGAACAGGGACGCGTGGATGCCGGGGGACAGCGAGCTGCCGTGCGCCGTGCGCGGCTCGTAGAACTCGAGGTTCGGCACGAGCGTCCCCGGCGCCACCTCGCCGGGGACGAGGTGATGGAGCATGAGGACGTCCGCCTGCTTGAGGACCTGGGCGCGTCGTACGACGTCCGAGCCGAGGAGCAGGTCGGCCGCGATCGGACGTTTCGGCGCGAGCTCGTCGATCCTGAGCGGGTCGAGCTGGTAGAAGCCGGCGCACTGCTCGTAGAGCTTCGTGCGCCGGTCGTATCCGTCGATCAACGCGTCCGCCGTCTCGAGCCACCGGAGCCGCTCGAAGTCGGGGACGCGCTCGTCCCCCTCGGCCAGGACGGCCGCATGCCGCAGGTTCCACCGGGCCATGACGTTCGTGAACGCGTTGTCGTCCACGGTCTCGTGGTATTCGTCCGGGCCGATGACGCCGAAGATGTGCGCGCTGCCGGATCGGTCCCAGCGCACCCGAGAGGCCCAGTACCGGGCGGTCTCGACGAGGAGGTCGAACCCCGGGCCCTCGAGGAACCCGGTGTCGCCGCTCCACTCGAAGTAGCACCAGGCCGACCAGGCGACGTCGGCGACGATGTGCTCCTCGATCAGGCCGGTGCGGATCGGGAGCACGTTCCCCATGCGGTCTCGCCCCGTCTGCGGCGTGACGTCGAACCCCGTGTGCGCCGACTCCCACGGGAACCGGGCGCCCTTGCGGCCGAGGACGTTCGCGATCGTCTTCGCGGCTGGCAGCCGCCGGATGCGGTACTCGAGCATCGCGCGCGCGGCGGCCGGGTGCGTGGCGGCGAGGAACGGCAGCACGAACACGTCGCTGTCCCAGAAGACGTGTCCTCGGTAGGCGGGGCCGGTCAGCCCTCGAGCCCCGACCGCGGCCTCGCCCTCGTCGGCGACGGATGCCATGAGGTGGAACAGCGCCAGCCGGACCTGACGCTGGAGCTGGTCGTCGCCGTCGATCCGGATGTCGGCGCTCTCCCAGCGCTCGGTCCAGGCGGCGCGATGCTCGCGCAGCAGGCGCTCGAAGCCGTCCTCGGCGGCCAGGTCGGCGGTGCGCACCGCGCGCGTGCGCCGGGGCCTACGGTTCGGATCGGGGACGTAGGCGGCGAAGCGCTCGAGCACGTGGACCCCGTCGACGTGCCGAGCGGTGTCGCGGACGGCGGTCGCGACCCCGCCCTCGCCCGCCTCGAGCCGCGCCCACGGGATGCCGTCCATGCGCCCCTGCTCGCCCGCCAGACCCGGCGGCAGGGACGGTGCCGGCGTCGGGTCGATCGGGGCAGATGCGGTCTGCGTCCGTAGGACGCCGAGCCCCGGCCGCGCGAGGCTGGCGAACCGGACGGAGCGCACGCTCGTCTCCTCCGTGCGGGTCTCCTCGTGCAGCAGCCCGGACCGCATGTCGAGGACGCGCGCCACCTCGTCCTCGTCGTCGTCGAGCCACAGCGAGAGCTGCGCCCAGACGGGGCAGGTGAGGAGCGAGCTCTCGGAGCCCTGCCCGTCGTAGATGCCGGCCGCCCGGACCCCGGGCGCGCCGGCGGGGTGCAGCGCGAGCGGAGTACCGCTCGTCCCGACCCGGCCGTCCGCGAGCGTCAGCAGGCTCTCGTGGACGCGCTCGAACCGTGGGTCCACGCCGTCGACCGACAGGGTCCAGGTGGGGTCCAGCCGCGGCTCGGGCACGTCGCCCCGAGCGCGCCGGGCGAGCTGGTCGTCGAGCAGCGAGAGGAACGTGGGCGGACCCCCGCCGAGCGGCAGCACCCCGTCCGGCACGCCCTCGGGCTCGGCCCCGACCGTCAGGGCGACCGCGCCGGCCGACTCGGGCACGAGCATCAGGGAGTCGCTCCCGGGCAGCCCGCCGAGCGAGCCGAACTCGTCGCCGGCGACGAGGACCTGCTCGGGCGGGATGCCGAGCCGGTCGAGCGTCCGGAAGATCCACGTCGCCGAGTGCGACTTGTCGGTGAGGCCGATCTCGACGTGCTTCGCGTCGCTCGTCACGCGCGGGTCGGACAGACCGGCCTCGCGCGCCGCCGCCTCCGCGACCTCGACGGCCTCGGGCAGCCCGCGCAGGCCCGCGTCGGCGAGGCGTCCTTGGACCGCCTCGAGCAGCTCGGCGATCCGGGCCTTCGGCGGGTCCGCCCACTCGGGCTCGGGGATCACGTCGATCTTCCGGCGGTTCAGCCGGTGGGCGACGACCTCCGCCCGCAGCCCGCGTTGGGTCAGGCGCTCGATCGTCAGGCGTGCGGCGACGTCGAGCGCGAGCTGTTCCTTCGGCGTGGCCGAGCGGCGCTCGACGAGGTGCGGCCCTCGGCGGTCGACGCGGAACACCTCGGATCCGCGGTTCAGCAGGAGGTAGAGCTGACCGGGCCCGCTCGGGCGAGCCCGGAGCTGCCCGTCCACGTTCCGGACGTTCGTGCCGCTCACGACGAACAGGTCGAGGCCGGCGGCGCAGAGCGCCTCGACGACGGTGCGGACGGGCTCGGCGTCCGCGGCGCGGTCGGGGACGGCCGTCCCGTCCCAGTCGAAGACGACGGCCTCGAACCGCCGACGCACCTGGGCTACGGGGAGATCGACCGCGCCCTCGGCTCGGGGGTGCTGGTGGCTCAGCGGCATTGCCCTGTCATGACGATGGATCGTCCTCACCGTCACGGTACAGGCCCGACGCCTCGAGCGAGGGACGCGCGCCCCGTCTCATCGGGGTCGTCTCCACCGTCGACGGGCGCCGCGCCAGTCGTAGACGACGGCGGTCCGGAGCACCAGGTCTTGCACCGACCGCTGGTTCGCGCTCACCGAGCACCAAAGAAGCCCCACCGGGAAGATCACATACAGCGCGGCCCGCGCGACGGCGACGTGCGCCGGGACGCGACCGCCGTTCGCCCTGACGAGCGCGAGCCCGAGGACGCGCTTGCCGAGCGTCTTGCCCGTCCTCGCCCATCCCCAGGCGAGGTACAGGAACAGCGCCGCGCCGCCGAGCGTCGAGAGCCCCAGCCTGGACGGCCAGTCCATGTGGATCCCGACGCCGTTCGAGAAGAAGAAGGACCACACCGAGCGGACGGCGACGAGCCCGACGACGATCGCCGCCGCCGCGGCCAGGTCGATCCCCGCCGCGAGCAGCCGGGACACGACCCCGGCCCGCGCGCCCTGGAACCGGCGGGCGTCGGCCGGCAGGGCGACGCTCACCGCGCCGCACCCGGGTCGTCGACCGCCGGCGCCGCGGGGCCGGTCCGGCGATCGCGCCGGAGGATCCGGTCGACGACACGTGCGACGGCGCGATCCGCGTCCACGGCGCCGTACCGGAGGTCGTCGACGGCCTCCCCGGTCACCCCTTCCGTCGACTCGCGGATCAGCGCGGGAAGGTCGAGCTCGTCGATCACGTCCCTCGCGATGGCCGCGAGATCCAGCTCCGAGATGACCTGGCGTGCGATCCGCGTGAGGTCCATCCTGCCGACCACGGCGTCCAGGTCCAGCCGGGCGGCGACGGCGTCGACATCCAGCCGCGCCGCGATCGCGTCGAGGTCGAGCCCGGAGGCGAGCGTCTGCACGTCCACTCGCTCCTCGACCAGGGCGGTCAGGTCGATGCGGTCGAGCACGGCGTTGGCGACCTCGGGGACCAGCTCACGTGCGAACGCCTCGGCCGCCTCCTGCGCCTCGGGTGCGACCGCTTGCCACCGCGCGTCCAGCGGCTCCATCGTCCGGTGGAGCGCCCGCTGCGCGCCGGTCGCGGCGAAGGCCTACGAGCCCCATGGCGCGAGCGTCCGAACGGTGCGGGTCGCCGCGGACGCGGCCAACGTCGCGGTCTCGACCGCGAGGCCGAGGGTGGCGCCGGCGACGAGCGCCGCCAGCGGCGGCTCCGCGAGCTCGTCGTCCGCGTCCGTCTCCTCGCCCAGCGTGCGGCGGACGATCCCCGCGCCGAGCGCGGCGGCCGCGACGAACGCGCCGACGGCAACCCGGAGCGACTGGACGAGGAGGGCCTCCAGGTCGTCGGCGGGCGCCCTACCCTCGTGCGCGGGGGCGACGACGAGCACCGGGTGCTCGGTCGTCTCGCCCGGGATCGGTCGCGCCATGGCGGTCTCCGTTCGACTCAGGGGTCGGTTCCGGGAACATCATGCTCCAGCCGGCGGGCCAGGAGCGTTGCGTTCAGGACCGGCGCGGCGACGCAGAGCCTGCCGATCACGTACAGCCACGCGAGCAGACCGATCGCGACGCCGAGCGGTCCGTAGATCTCCGAGGCGCGATCGATCCGACCGGCGAAGTACAACACCGTCGCCAGGTGCAGCACCTCCGTTCCGACGCCGAACAGGAGCGCACCGGGGATGAGCGCCCTCTTCGGCACGTCGGGATGGGGCAGCGCGAGCGAGGCGCCGAACCACGCGCCCGCGTACACGAGCACGAACAGGACCGTGAGCACGAGTCCCACGCCCGGGGCGTCCGCGCGGATCCGGTTCACGACGGCGCCGGCGACCACCGCCCCGAGCGTCGCAGCCGTGAACCACAGCCCGCCCTTCCACGCCGCCTTGCCGGGCGTCACCGGCAGACGCCACGCGAGCTGGTGGATCGTGCGCAGGGCCTTGTACGCGCCGATGCCTCCCCACCAGAGCGCCACCGCGCCGACCAGGAGCGCGACCACCGACCCGCCGGTCGAGCCGGCGGCGATCGAGTCCGCGATGTAGACGCTCAGCCCGATGTCGTCGGCGAGCTCAGAGGGATCGGCGCCGCCGCCGGTCGTCGCGAGTCCGAAGCCGCCCACCAGGATGAGGGCCGTCGGGACGAGCCACAGGAACAGCCGGAACCCCATCGCCCCCGCGAGCAGGCTGCCGCCGAGCGCGCGGTCGCTCCGGATGCTCCGCAGACCGGCGTCCAGCGAAGGGATCCGCGGTGCGGCCTCCTCGACCTTCTGCTTCGCGCCCTCGACCTTCTGCTTCGCGTCCTCGACGCTCTGGCGGGCCTGCCCGACGCGCGCCCGGATCCGACCCGTCGTCTTCTCGTCCGGTGGAGCGACCTTCGATCCCACCGCGACGCCCGCGTCCTCGCCGCTCGGGGTCTCGTCCGACGGGCGCATGATCTCCTCCGCTCCGAGGGCTTCGGCGGGTCCCGCCGACGTCGGTCTCCAGACCGGCGTCTCGGCCGGGTCACACGCCGGCTTCCCTGCCGAGCTTCCTGATCTGGAACGCGAGGACGATCTCGGTGACCCCCCGGAAGATGGCGGCCATACCGACCCAGATGATGATGAGCGCCGCCCGGGGGGCGAAGTACTGCTGGGACACCCAGAACGCCAGGAGCACCTCGAGGATCCCGACGGCCAGCCCGAGGCCCCACACGGGGTGCTCGTCGCGACCCGCGATCGACGCGACGATGTCGAACGACCCCTTGAGGAGCAGGAGGAACCCGAGGATCGAGGCCAGGGCCCAGAACGCGTCGATCGGGCGGAACATCGCGCCGATCCCACCGATGATGAAGAGGATCCCCAGGATGACATGGACCCACTTCCACCCGGGAACCAGCGCGGCGATCATGAGCTCGTTCGCGCCGACGATCACGATGACGACGCCGAGGAGCACGCCGATCGCGGCGAGCGACGTGGCGTCGAACCGCAGGATGATCATCGCCGCGAGGAGCCAGAGGATCCCCGTGACCAGGAAGATCCACCACCGCCGCCCGATCTCCGCGATCCCGGCCTGCGCCTCCGCCTGCGCGAGGCTGCCTGTCGTCTCCACCTCAACCCCCCTCTCGGTCCGTGCGGCCCCGATGGCAGGAGTCTACGCAGGTCGCGTGCGCGTGGGTAGCGGGTCCGGTTCCTCGGAACGCGACCCTGCTCGCGTTGGCCTTGGCGGTCATCTCCCGAAGCGCCCGTAGAGATCGCTCGCCGGGTCGAAGAATCCACCGGCCGGCCTCGCGTGCGCGTGCCAATGATCGGGGATCCGCCGGCGCTGCAGATCGAGCCAGTAGCCCCCGTCGCCGTAGCGCTCGGCCGCGATCCGCTCGAGGTGCGTGAGGAGCATGGCCTCCTGGTGAGCGTCGGGCAGGCCGTGCGTGCGCCAGACGATCATCGGCGTCGCGCAGACCATGCAGTCGGCGACCCAGCACTCCTCGTCCTCGAAGTGCCACGCCGTGATGCGCTCGGCGCGGCAGAGCAGGCAGTGCTCAGGCGTCTCCTGCATGGAGCTCCACGGTATCGCCCACGCCGACGCCGTGCTCGGTGAACCATCCGGCGTTCGCCTCGGCGACGCCGGCGATCGGCTCGTCGGGTCCATAGGTGGGGCAGGGGTCGGCGGTGCAGGGCTCCATCTCGAACGAGGCGACGATCCGTCCGTCCTCGTCCCAGAACGCGATCTGGAGCGGGATGAGCGTCTCCTTCATCCAGAAGCTCGCGGTCACCGGCTCGTCCCAGACGAACGCCATGCCGGCGTCGGCAGGCAGGGACCGCCGGCCCGAGAGCCCCTCGGCGCGCTCGGCGGACGAGTCGGCGATCTCGACAAGGAGGGTGACCTCGCCTTCGGACGTCCGGATCGTGAGCGGGACACGCCCGTCGTCGCGCTCGCCAACCGCGGGCGCGTCCGAGCCGCACGCCGCGAGGAGGAGCGCCAGCAGGGGAGCGAGACGCCGCACGGACCCATGGTCCCACGGGCCTGCGCGGTCGCTATCATGGCCGAGCCGCCGGAGTAGCTCAGTTGGCAGAGCACCTCCATGGTAAGGAGGGGGTCAGGGGTTCGAGTCCCCTCTCCGGC
>DAIUEM010000062.1:0-9438 GCA_036845105.1 Actinomycetota bacterium
TCCAGCGCCGATGGTACTGCCCGGGCAACTGGGTGGGAGAGTAGGTCGCCGCCGGGACATCTTGCAGGAGAGCC
Organism: Actinomycetota bacterium; assembly: GCA_036845105.1. Lineage (GTDB taxonomy): Bacteria > Actinomycetota > UBA4738 > UBA4738 > HRBIN12 > HRBIN12. The sequence goes on from DAIUEM010000062.1 coordinate 75, forward strand.
GCCTTCGGGCGGCTCTTCCGCGTTCTGGGTCGGTCGTCCGAGCACGCAGGCTCCTCGGGCCCCCGCGGGTACGCTGTGTGCCGATGCCCAAGCCGCTCCAGCCTCGCCACTCCGGTCGCGGCAAGCCGCGCCAGTCCCGCACCCGCGGGCTGCCCGGTGACGTGGTGAGCGAGCTCCGGAGCACGGCCAGACCCGGCAAGGCCGAGCCCGCGATCTCGCGGCTCGAGCGGGCGGTCGAGCTCCTGGACCGGGGCGACGCCCGAGGGGCGGCGGCCGAGGCCGTGAAGGCGAAGGCCCTCGCGCCGAGGTCGCCCGCCGTCCGCGAGGTGCTCGGGATCGCCCTGTACCACCTCGAGCGCTACCGCGAGGCGCTCTCCGAGCTGCAGGCGTATCGGCGGATGTCGGGACGTGCGGACCAGAACCACCTGATCGCCGACTGCCTGCGCGACGCCGGGCGACCGGAGCGCGCCGTGCCGCTCGCCGAGGAGACGCTCGCCTCGCGCGCCGTGCCGCTGGCGACGAAGGCCGAGGCGGTGATCGTCGCGGCCAGCGCGCTCGCCGACATGGGGAGGTACGACCAGGCGCTCGGGCTGCTCCGCCGGATCCGAACGAGCGAGGATGTCGCCGGCCCCGAGGTGCTGCGGGTCTGGTACGTCATGGGCTCGATCCTCGAGCAGGCCGGCCGCCCCAAGGAGGCGGCGCGCGAGTTCGCGAAGATCGTGCGCCACGACGCCGGCGCCTTCGACGCCGCTGAGCGCCTGGCTCAGCTCTCGGGCTGAGGCCGCCCGCCCTCCGCCTCTTGCGCCTCGCGCTCCGCCCGCTTCGTCCAGTAGCGGACGATCCCCATCGCGTTCATCCGGACGCTGGAGAGCGTCTCGAACCGCTCCAGGTCGATCTCGGCCTCGGCCCCGGTCTCGACGTCCCGTCGCGCCTCCTGCTCGAGGAGGGCGACGATCTCGTCCAGGTCGGCCGTGCGCTCGAGACCGCGCCGGACGACCTCGGTCCAGCTGCGGGTCCGCCGCACCGCGAGGTCGCAGATCCGGTCGACCTCCGTGACCGGACCGAAGTGCGAGAACAACACCATGGAGGGGCGGGCGCGCTCGCGGATCCGCTCGATGCTCCGGACGGTGAGGTCCGGGTCGAAGTCCGGGGGCGGTGTGGCGGGACGGAGGACCCGCACGTCCGGCACGTGGATCCCGAGCACGTCGCCGGTGAAGACGGCCCCGGTGGCCGAGTCGACGAGCGCGACGTGGTGCGAGGCGTGCCCCGGCGTGTCGAGCGCCTCGAGGTGGCGGCCGCCGAGCTCGATCCGGTCGCCGTCGCCGAGCGCTCGGAGGCGGTCCCCGGGGACCGGCTCGACCGGGCCGAAGAGCGAGGCCATCCGCTCCTCGCCGTACAGGCGGGTCGCGCTCGCGACGAGCCGCGCCGGATCCTGCAGATGGGGGGCGCCGCGCTCGTGCACCCACACGGTCGCGTTCGGGAAGACCTTCGCGAGGCGCCCGACGCCGCCGGCGTGGTCGAGATGGATGTGCGTCACGACGACGTGCGCGAGGTCCGTCGGCCCGATCCCGAGATGCTCGAGGCCGGCGACCACGTGCTCGGCGGAGGTGGTCGGCCCGGTCTCGACGATCGCCGGCTCCGCCCCTGCCAGCAGGTATGCCGCGGTGTAGCGCTCCCTGCCGCCGTAGAACGTGTCGATCGCCGTGAGGCCCGGCGCGACCTCGAACGTCACGGGGTCCATGACGGGCAGTCTAGGGGTGTCGGAGCTGCGGGCGGGCGTGTCGGCGCCGGGTGCTACGGTCGCTCCTCACGTAGGGAGGAGGGCCGATGGTGACGGTCAACGTCGTCGTGCTCGCGGGCACGGTCGCGGCGGACCCGGTCGAGCGCCGGATGCCGTCGGGCGACGAGGTCACCGAGCTCAGGCTCTCCGTTCCGGAGGTGGGCAGGCGCCTCCTCCCCCTCCCGGTCGCGGCATGGCACCGGGACGTCGGCAAGCGAGCCCTGAAGGGGATCGCGAAGGGCGACGACGTCCTCGTGCACGGCCAGCTGGTCCGGCGCTTCTACCGGAGCGGAGCCGGAGCTCGGAGCCTCACGGAGGTGGTGGCCATGGGCATCAAGAAGCTCGAGGCGCCGGAGGAGGACTAGCCGGACGCGGCCGCGACGTCCAGGTCGAGGGCGCGGAGCACCATGCCGCTGCGGGGTTTCGGCCAGAAGAACGTCGATTTCTGCGGCAGGCGTCCGCCCCGGTCGACCACCGCGCGGATCCGCAGGGCGTTCGTCCTCGGCAGGATGTAGGCGGCCGCAGCGTCGCCGTGCCGGACCGCGTCCTCGGCCTCGACCGCGTCGTGCGTGAAGCGTAGCGCGTCGTCCTGACCGGCCAGCGGGCCGTCGTGGAGGAGGCAGACCGTGGGGGGTTCGCCGGCGAGCCGCACGACGTGGTGCGAGAGCACTCCGTGCTCGCGCGCGACCAGCCCGTACACGAGCTCCTCGTCGTCGACCGCGTCGAGGACCTCGTGCAGATCCAGGACTCGGGCGCCGGTCTCGCCCGGATCGCCTTCGGTCAAGATCCGGTGGTAGGGGAGCACCGGCGGGTCCTCGGTGGCCGAGTCCATCACGAGCATCATCACGCGGTCCCACGGGCCGGGGCCGTGCCGTTCCCGCATCTCGTCCCGGAAGCGCAGCGACATCGTGTACCGGTGGTGCCCGTCGGCGATCATCAGCGACTCGTCGGCGAGCCAGCCGGTCACGTCGGCCTGGCTCGGGTCCACGAGCCACATCCGGTGCTCGACGCCGGCCTCGTCGATCGTCTCGGCCACGGGCGGCTCGGCCGCAACGGCGTCCAGGGCGGCCGCGAGCGGCTCGGACGGCCCCCGGAACACCGACTGGATGCTCGACAGGTTCGCCCTCACCACCCGGACCAGGCGGAGGCGGTCCTCGACCGGGCCCTGCATCGTGCGCTCGTGCGGCAGGATCGAGCCGCCCCAGTCCTCCAGCTCGACCGCGCCGATCAGCCCGCGCACCCTCCGAGGACGGCCGTGGAGGAGGAAGCGCATCTCGTACGCGAAGAAGCTCGGACGCTCGGTCGGGCGCAGGACGCCCTCGGCGCGCCAGCGCTCGAGCTCCGCGGCCGCCCTCCTATACTTGTTGTCCTGCTCGCCGTCCCCGGGGAGGTCCTCGCCGAGCTCCAGGCGGATGACGTTGTAGAGGCTGAGATCGCGGAAGCGGCGCTCCTCGACGGGCGAGACGACGTCGTAGGGCGGCGTCGTCACCAGGTCGAGCGAGCCGACCATCGCGCGGTCGAACAGCAGCCCGACGAACGGGAAGACCTTGGACACGCGCTTTGTATAGCAGACGCCTCGAACAGGAGCCGGAGTCGGCCTACGAGCTGTTCGCTCGGGGCTCGCACCTGCTTCGCGGGGGGCACCCGCACCAAGCCGCGATGCTGCTCTCGCGCGCGAAGCTCCTCGAACCGGAGAAAGGGTCGATCCGCGAGGCGCTCGGCAGGGCGCTGTTCATGTCGGGGCGGGTGCGGCAGGCCCGCCGCGAGTTCGCCAAGGCGGTCCAGCTCGACCCGGCGAACGACTACGCGCACTTCGCCCTCGCGCTCGCGTGCGAGCGGACGGGCGAGCGCGGCCGCGCGCTCGGGCACCTCCGGCTGGCGGTCGCGATGCGCCCTGGGGTCGGCGACTACGAGGCCGCCCTCGCCAGGCTGGCCGGTTGATGCTGGCCGCGCGGTACGACGCCCTCCTGCTCGACCTCGACGGCGTGCTGTTCCGTGGCGCCGAGACCGTGCCGGGCGGGCCCGAGACGCTCGCCGCGCTCCGCGCGGACGGGCACCGCATCGCGTTCGTCACGAACAACTCCGCCCGCACGCCCGAGCAGGTCGCCGACGAGCTCGTCGGCCATGGGTACGAGGCTCGTCCGGATGAGGTCGTGACCTCGGCGCTCGCCACGGCGGACCTGCTCGCCGAGCGCGGGGCCCGCGAGGCCTACGTCCTCGGCGAGGAGGGCATCCGGTGCGCGCTCGCAGAGGCGGGCGTCCGCGTCCTCGACGGCGAGCCGCAGGCGGCACCGTACGTGGTGGTCGGCTGGGATCGCGACGTCACCTACGCGAAGCTCAGGACCGCATCGCTCCTCGTCCAGCATGGCGCGCGCCTCGTCGCCACGAACGCCGACGCGTCGTACCCGGCGCCCGATGGCTTCTGGCCGGGAGCCGGGGCGCTCCTCGCCGTGATCACCACGACCACGGGCGCCGAGGCCGAGATCGTCGGCAAGCCGCACCCGCCGCTGTACCTCGGCGCGCTCCGGCACGTGGGCGGCGAGCGTCCGCTCGTCGTCGGCGACCGGCTCGAGACCGACATCGCGGGGGCCGTCGCGCTCGGGTGGGACTCCCTCCTCGTGCTGTCGGGCGCCACCTCACGGGCGCTCGCCGACTCGTCCCCGATCCGGCCGACGTACGTGGGGTCGGACGTCGGCGCGCTGCTGCTCGACCCGCCGGCTCAGAAGTAGTCCGGTCGCGACGGGATCGCCGGCGCCGGAGGCCGTCGCCCGCGCAGGAACAGCCACACGGTGAGCGCGCCGAAGACGAAGCCGCCGATGTGGGCCCAGTAGGCCACGCCGCCGGACACCTCGATCCCGAGCTGACCGACCCCGCTCAGGAGCTGGAGGGCGAACCACCCCACGAGCACCACTGACGCCGGCAGCTCGATCCAGGTGATGAAGAAGAAGAAGACGAGCGTCGTGACACGGGCCCTGGGGAACAGGACGAGGTACGCGCCCAGCACCGCGGCGATCGCGCCGGACGCGCCGACGGTCGGGGTAGTGGAACCGGCGTCGAACACGAGCTGCAGCCCGGTCGCGGCGATCCCGCCGAGCACGTAGAAGGCGACGAACAGGAACCGCCCGAGCCGATCCTCGACGTTGTTGCCGAAGACCCACAGGAACAGCATGTTGCCCGCGATGTGGAGCCATCCGCCGTGGAGGAACATCGCCGCGAAGATCGAGACGAGCCAGCTCTTGTCGGGGCACTCCTGCTGCAGGGCTGCCTGGATCTGCCCGCCGGCGCCCGGGCCGAGGTCCTCGTCGATCGCCCGGCGTGCCTCGGCCCCTCCGTCCGCCAGGTTCGAGGTGTTCGATACCTCCCAGGCGATCTCCGCGTTGCAGTAGAAGAACGCCGCCTGCTCTCCCTCCTCCCCGAAGGTCGGCTGCCACAGGAGGAACGCCGCGATGTTCGCGGCGATGAAGGCGAGCGTGACCCATGGCGTCCGACGCGTCGGGTTGGCGTCGCGGATCGGGATCATCGCCCGTCCTCACGAGCGGAGGTGGACACCGGCGAAGGGTAGCAGCGGAACGGGAGTGGGACCCGACGGCGTATCCTGTGGAGGGTCGACCCCGAGGAGGGAGACGTGATGGCCACGATCGATGACATCCGCAAGTTCATGGAAGGCATGGTCGGCAGGATGACCCCGGCCAAGGCTCAGGAGCTCGCGAGGTCCGTGATGCAGGGCGCCGGCAAGGAGCAGGTGTCCAAGGCCGGGCAGGACATCCTCGAGTGGTCGAACAAGAACCGTCAGCGGATCTCGGACCTGGTCCGTACCGAGGTGCGCTCGCAGGTGTCGTCGATGGGGTTCGCCAGCAAGGAGGACCTCGACGCGCTCAAGAAGCGCGTGCGCGAGCTCGAGAGGGGTCGCCCGAAGCGGGCGACGGCGAAGAAGCGCACCGCGGCGAAGAAGGCCACGACCGCGAAGCCCGCCCCCACGTCGGCGGAGACGTCGAGCACGAGCCCCGCCCCCACGGGCGGCGTCGCCTGATCTCGCCGCCGTGACCCGTCGTCGGCTGGACGCGGAGCTCGTCCGGCGGGGCCTCGCCGCGTGCCGCACCGAGGCGCAGGCCGCGGTGCGGCAGGGTCTCGTACAGGTCGCAGGTCGTCGCGCCGCCAACACCTCGACCCTCGTCGACGCCGCGGAGGCGATCGAGCTCGCCGGGCCGGCGCGCCGCTTCGTTTCCCGTGGAGGCGAGAAACTCGAAGCGGCGCTCGAGCGGTTCGGGATCGATCCGAGCGGTCGGGAGTGCCTCGACGTCGGTGCCTCGACCGGCGGGTTCACCGACTGCCTGCTGCGCCGCGGGGCGGCGCACGTCGTGGCCGTGGACGTCGGGTACGGGCAGCTGGACTGGGGGCTCCGGACGGACCCGCGCGTGTCCGTGATCGATCGCACGAACGTCCGCGACCTGGAGCCCGACATGCTCCCGTACGCGCCGAGCGTGATCGTCGGCGACCTGTCGTTCATCTCCCTGACGCTCGCGGCGCCGGTGCTCACGCGCGTCGCCGCCCCCGGAGCGGACCTGGTGCTCCTCGTGAAGCCGCAGTTCGAGGCGGAGCCGCGGAACGTCGGTCGGGGCGGGGTGGTGCGCGACCCGGCCGTCTGGCGCCGCTCGATCGAGCGTGTCGCACAGGCATGCGCCGCAACCGGTCTCGCGCCGGTCGCCGTGATGCCATCGCCGCTCCTGGGACCGGCGGGCAACGTCGAGTTCCCCCTGCACCTGGTCCACGGACCGGCGACCGGCCCTCCGGACGTGGAGGGGGCCGTCGAGGAGGCGACACGGATGGTCGGGGCGGCGTGATGGGGACCGGGGGGAGCGCGGCGGCGTCGTGAAACGCGTCGGCTTCGTCGTGCACCCGGACCGCGAGGCGGCCCACTTCGCGGCGGACCGGCTGGTCGGCTGGCTGGAGGAGCACGGCATCGACTGCCGTTGGTACCGGGACGATGGCGTGGACGATCCGGAACGGGACCGTGTCTTCGCCGACGCGCTCGACCTCGTCGTCTCGGTCGGCGGGGATGGCACGTTCCTCCACGCCGCGCACGTCGCCTCGCGGGGCACGTGCCCGGTGCTCGGCGTGAAGGTGGGGCGCCTCGGGTTCCTCACCGAGGTCGAGCCGGATGAGGCGATCGGCGTGCTTGAGTCGGTGCTGGCCGGGACGGCGCCGATCGAGGAGCGCATGGCGGTCGTCGCCGAGCCACGCGGTTCCGTCTCGTTCGAGCTGCAGTGGGCGCTGAACGAGATCATCGTCGAGAAGAAGGCCCGGCACCGCCTCGTGCGGCTGGCCCTGTACGTCGACGACGTGTACGTGACGACGTTCTCGGCCGACGGCGTGATCGTCGCCACCCCGACCGGCTCGACCGCGTACTCGTTCTCGGGCGGCGGCCCGATCGTGACCCCGACGATCCCGTGCCTGCTCGTGACGCCGGTCGCGGCGCACATGGTGTTCGACCGATCTCTCGTGCTCGAGGCCGGCGAGCGCGTGACGCTCGGGGTCGTCGGGGACGAGGACGGCCTGCTCTCGGCCGACGGGCGCGAGAGCCTGGAGCTGCCGGTTGGCGCGAGCGTGCGGATCGGCCGCGCGCCGAACCCCGCGCGGATGGTCCGGCCCGGCGACGTCCCCGACTTCCACGCCCTCGTCCGCGAGAAGTTCGGGCTGCCGGGCGAGGACCCGGGCCACGTCGGTCCCGGGGGATAGCATCGGGCCGTGCTCCGAGAGCTCCACATCGCCGGCCTCGGCGTGATCGAGGACCTCGACCTCGAGCTCGACCCCGGGCTGAACGTGCTCACCGGCGAGACCGGCGCCGGCAAGACGATGGTCACCGTGGGGTTGGCGCTCGCCCTCGGGCAGCGCGCGGCCTCCTCGCTCGTACGGCGGGGCGCGACGGCGACGCGGGTCGAGGCGCGGTTCGACGCCACGCCCGCCGCGGCGGAGGTCGGATGGGCCGAGGACGGCGAGGTCGTTCTCGCGCGCCGCGTGGGGGCCGACGGCCGAAGCACCGCCCGGGTGGGGGGGCAACTCGCCCCGGTCTCCACCCTGGCCGAGCTCGGCACCGGCCTCGTGGAGGTCCACGGCCAGCACCAGGGCCTCCGCCTGCTCTCGGGCGCCGCGCAGACGGCGTTCCTGGACCGGTTCGTCGGCGCCGAGCAGCTCGCCGTGCTCGAGACCCTCGCCGCGCAGACCGCGGCGCTCCGCGACGTCCGCTCGCGGCTGGATCGCATCGACGAGGACACGCGGGAGCGGGAGCGGGAGCTGGACCTGCTCGCGTACCAGATCCGAGAGATCGAGGCGCTCGACCCTCGGCCGGGGGAGGGGCAGGCCCTCGAGGGCGAGCAGGCCCGCCTGGCGCATGCCGAGCGGCTCCTCGAGCTCGCGGCGGCGGCCGAGACCGCGATCTCGGGGGAGGAGGCCGGCGCCGACGCGCTGCGCGCGGGGGCGGCGGCGCTCGAGGCTGCGGCTGAGCTGGACCCCGACGCCGTCGCGCTCGCCGGGCGCGGCGCCGCCCTCGCGAGCGAGGCCACCGAGCTCGGGCGCGACGTGCGCGCGTACGCCGAGCGGATCCAGCTCGACCCCGAGCGGCTCGAGGAGGTCCGGTCGCGGATCGCGGCCCTGCGCGACCTCGAGCGCAAGTACGGCGAGAGCGAGGAGGAGGTGCTCGCGTTCCTCGATCGTGCCCGGGCGGGGGCAGCGGAGCTCGGCGGGGCCGAGGACGAGCGCGAGCGCCTGGCCTCCGAGGCGGAGCGACTCGACCGGGTCGTCGCGGACCTCGCCCAGCACGTGACCCGCGCCCGACAGGCGGCCACCGGCCCGCTCGCCGACGCCATCGCCGCGGAGCTCCAGGAGCTCGGGATGGAGGGCGCGCAGGTCCGGATCGAGCTCGTGTCCCTGCCGGAGAGGACGGCGGCCGGCGCCGAGCGCGCCGAGTTCCGCTTCTCGGGCGGCCCGGGGCAGCCGCTGCTCCCGATCGCGAAGGTGGCCTCGGGCGGCGAGCTGTCGCGGACGATGCTCGCGTGCCGGACCGTCCTCGTCGACCTCGACGACGTCCCCACGCTCGTGTTCGACGAGGTGGACCAGGGGATCGGCGGCCGGGCCGCCGTGACGGTCGGTCGTCGCCTCGCGCGCCTGGCCGAGCGGCGGCAGGTCGTCGTCGTCACCCACCTGCCCCAGATCGCGGCGTTCGCCGACCGGCACGTCCGCGTCGAGAAGCGCTCGGGTGTAGCCGGCGTCCACGTGCTGGACGACGCCGGCAGGGTGGCCGAGCTGTCTCGGATGCTCTCGGGCCTGCCCGAGACGGAAGCGGCGGCGACCCACGCCGAGGAGCTCCTCGCCGAGGCGGCCAAGGCCAAGCGAGCGCCCGGACGCAGGCGCGCCGGCACGGCCAGCTGAGCTGCCCACCGAGGCGCCCTCGCCGTCGATTACGCTTGCCTGGCGGGGTTCCGGCGGTCGGAGGCCCCGGGAGGAGGACCCACGGCCACGTCCAGGACCCGAGGGCTCTTGCGGCGCCCGCCTAGGCGGGAGCGGCCGCGCTCGGGGCTCGCCCGCGTG
>DAIUEM010000063.1:0-9437 GCA_036845105.1 Actinomycetota bacterium
CGGGCCGGTCGAGGAAAGTCCGGGCTCCGTAGGGCAGGGTGCTGGGTAACGCCCAGGCGGGGGTGACCTCGCGAAGGCGCCACAGAGAGCAGACCGCCCGCGCGGGCGACCGCGCGAGCAAGGGTGAAACGGTGAGGTAAGAGCTCACCAGCGGATCGGGCGACCGGTCCGGCTCGGCAAGCCCCACCCGGAGCAAGGCCAAGCAGGGAGCGCTCGGCCTGGGCCAGGCAGCGATGCCGGTCTGGCCGGACAGGACGGCCCGTCCGAGCTCCCGGGTAGGCCGCACGAGCTGCGTCCCCCCGGGGACGCGCCGGGGCGCCGAGAGGCGCTCAGAGAGATGGCCGCCGCCGGCCCGAGCGGGCCGGCACAGAACCCGGCTTACAGGCCGACTCCTCCACCTCCGTCGGACGCGCCCGGGGGCACGGCGACGCCCGACTCGATCGCGCGCCGGAGCTGCTTGCCGGCGTGGTAGCTCGAGCGGACGAGCGGACCGGCCTCGACGTGCGCGATGCCGAGGGCCTCGCCGGCGCGGGCGTGCTCCGCGAACTCCTCGGGCGTGACCCACCGGTCGACCGGGAGGTGGAGTTTCGTCGGCTGCAGGTACTGGCCCATCGTCACGATGTCGCACCCGGCCTCGGCCAGGTCGCGGAGCGCCTCGGTGATCTCCTCGCGCGTCTCGCCCATGCCGAGGATCAGGTTCGACTTCGTGACCTGCCCGGGCCGGTGGCGCTTCGCGAACGCGAGCACCTCGAGGGTCCGGTCGTAGCCGAACGCCGGACGGATCCTGGCATGGAGGCGACGCACGGTCTCCAGGTTGTGCGCGAACACGTCGGGCCCGGCGTCGAGCACCGTCGCGATGTCGCGCTCGCCGCCCTGGAGATCGGTCGGCAGGACCTCGACGCCGCAGCCGGGGACGGCCTCGCGGACCGCGCCGATCGCGGCCGCCCAGATCCGCGCGCCGCCGTCCTCGAGGTCGTCGCGCGCGACGCCCGTGAGCACGACGTAGCGCAGCTCCATCGCCCGGACGGCCTCGGCCACCCGCCTCGGCTCCTCCTCGTCGACCGGGTCCGGCTTGGCGGTCATCACGTCGCAGAAGCCGCATCGACGGGTACAGCGGTCGCCGAGGATCAGGAAGGTCGCCTCGCGCTCCTCCCAGCACTCGCCGATGTTCGGGCACATCGCCTCCTCGCAGACCGTGTGGAGCCGGTTCTCGCGGACGATGCCCTGGACGTCGCGGTAGTTGGGCCCGGTCCCGAGCCGGACCTTCAGCCACGGCGGCTTGCGACCCTCGGACGCCGGAACGCCGTTCGTGCCGACGATCGGCAGGTGCAGCCGTCGCTTGTGGGGGTTGTGGTCGCGGACCTGCATCGAACCGAGTCTATCCGGCCTCCGCGCTAGCCTCGGCCTCGCGCTCGAGCTCGCCGTCGTCGGTCCGCGGCGCACGCTTCGGCAGGAGCACGCGGAACGAGGCACCGCCGCCCTCCCGCTCCTGGACCCACGCGCGGCCGCCGTGGAGCTCCGCGAACATCGACACGAGCGACAGTCCGATGCCGGTCCCTGGCGAGTGGGGCGAGGCGGTGGGGCCCTGCCGGAACGGCTCGAAGATCGCGCGCTGGAGCTCCTCGGGGACCCCCGGGCCGGCGTCCTCGACGGCGATCACGGCCCCGTCGCGTTCCGACCACACCCGAACCCAGATCTCGGTGTCGGGACGCGTGTGCCGGGCGGCGTTCGCGATCAGGTTCTCGACGATGCGCTCGACCTTCGCGGGGTCGGCCTCCACACGGACCCGCTTCGCCTCGACGAGGACCGAGCGCTCGCCCAGCAGGTCGAGGTTGTCCACGGTTCGTCGGACGAGCCGCCCGAGATCGATCGCCCGGTAGTTCGGCGTGACGATGCCCCGGTTCAGCCGGTCGATGTCGAGGAGGTCCCGTAGCAGCCGGTCCAGCTTGCGAGCGTTCGCCGCCAGGCGCGCGAGGAGGTCACCCTCCTCGTCGCCGGGCGCGTGCATCTGCTCGAGCGTCGCCGCCAGCCCGAGGATCGACGTGAGCGGACTCCGCAGCTCGTGCGAGACCGCCGCGAGGAACGTGTTCTTCATCTCGTCGAGGGTCCGCAGGTTCTCGGCGGCCTCGCGCTCGCGCCGCTCGCTCTCTCGGAGGGCGCGCTCGGCCTGCTTGCGCACGGTAACGTCGTACAGGACCCCCTGCAGGAACATCGACTTGCCGTCGCCGTCCACCACGAAGGTCGTCTCGTCGTGCACCCAGACGTCGCGGCCGTCCGGCGTGTGGACGAGGTACTCGCCGAGCCACGAGCGACCGTTCTCGACCGCGTCCAGGTAGGAGCGGCGGATCTCCTCGCGCTCGTCCCGATCGACGAGCTCGAGCCACAGCTCCGGGTCACCGATGTACGCCTGGGGGGACACGCCGAGGATGTGCTCGACCTGCGGGCTCACGTACACGGAGCGCATGCTGCCGTCCGGGCGGTCCACGTAGATCGCCGCGGGGACGTGCTCGACGATCGCCCGGTACTTCGCCTCCGTCTCGCGGAGCTGCTCCTGCGCCTCCTTGAGCGCCGTGATGTCCGACATCAGGCCCTGCGAGAGCGAGGGGGCGTCCTCCTCGTCGCGGACGATCGTCGCCTGGTCCCGGACCCAGCGGCACGACCCGTCGCCCGCTGAGAACCGGTACTCGATGTCGAGCGGTGTCCCGTCGGTGTGGTGGCGCTCGACCGCGGCCAGGACGCGCTCGAGGTCGTCCGGGTGGAGGTTGCGCTGCCAGATGTCCCGATCCTCCATCCAGTCCTCGACCGAGTAGCCGAACATCTCCTCGATCTGCGGGCTGACGTACAGCGTCGAGGGGTCCTCGCCCACCCGATCGATGTAGATCACGGCCGAGATCGTCTCGACGAGCCGCCGGTACCGCTCCTCGGCCACCCGCGCCTGCTCCTCGGCCTCCTTGCGGCTGGCGAGCGCCTGCAGGAGCTGGTCCTCGGCGAGCTTGCGCTCGGTGATGTCGTACATGACCCCCTGGTAGCGACGGGACCCGGACCCGGCGGACGAGACCGGAACGGCCTCGTCGCGGACCCAGACCGGGTGACCGTCGCGGGCGAGGACGCGGTACTCGGCGCGGAACGCCCCGCGCGTGTGCACCGCGGTCTCCCAGTCCCCGAGCACGCGGTCCCGGTCGTCGACGTGGATACGCTCCTGCCACAGGCTCTGCTCCGCGCTCCACTCCTCGGCCGAGTAGCCGAGGAGATGCTCGATCTGCGGGCTGACGTATGGGGCGGCGGCGGCCCCGGACCCAGCGGACGCGTCGCGGGTGTAGGTGACGGCGGGGACCTGCTCGACGAGCGCTCGGTACCGCGCCTCGGTCTCCCGCGCGCTCTCCTCCGCCTCGCGACGCTGCGTGATGTCGTACATGAACCCCTGCGAGAGCTTCGGCCGCCCGCCCGAGTCGCGCTCGACGACCACGGCCTCGTCGCGGATCCACGCGACGGCGCCGTCCCTCTTCACGATGCGGAACTCGACGGCGAGCGATCCACCGTCGCGTTCGGTGCGCGCCCATGCCGCGAGCACACGTGCGCGGTCGTCCGGGTGGATCTGGCGGACCCACAGCTGTGGGTCCGCACGCAGCTCCTCGGCCGTGTATCCGAGGATCTGCTCGACCTGGGGACTGAGGTAGGGCGTGGGCGAGGTGCCGGGGCGCGAGCTCGGATCCCACGTGTAGACGACCGCGGGCATCTGCTCGACGAGCCTGCGGTACCGGGTCTCCGCCACCTCCCGCGCGCTGTGCTCCTCGCGCGCGAACGCCCAGCGCCGCGCCGCGAAGACCGCGAACCCGGTCGCGGCGAGCAGGAGCCCGAGGAAGAGCTCGTCCTCGGAGCCCGAGGCTCGGTGGTGCAGCCAGTCGAGGCCGGCCTCGAGCACGTCGGTCGTGGCGGCCAGCCAGAGCAGCACGAAGACGGCCAGCAGGATGACCACCAGATCCCGCAGGCCGCGCGTGCGCCGGCTGCGTTGCGTGCGTCGACCCATCCCGAACCCGTTACCAGGGACATCGGTCGGCCCGGAGGGGCACCTGAGCCGCGTGCCTGGCGCCTCAGAAGCGGGCGAGCTCGAGCATGCGGTCGAGAACGAGATCCGCGTCCGGCATGAACGCGTGCTCGAGGTTCGAGGCGAACCCCATCGCCGGCACGTCGGGCCCGCCGATCCGCACGAGCGGCCCGTCGAGGTCGAACATCGCCTCCTCGGCGATCGTCGCCACGATCTCGGCGCCGGCGCCGTAGGTGCGGTTGTCCTCGTAGACGACGATCGCCTTGCCGGTCTTGCGGACCGAGGCGAGGATCGTCTCCTTGTCCAGTGGGTTGATCGTGCGCACGTCGACGACCTCGACCGAGACGCCGTGCTCCTGCTCGAGCCGCTGGGCGGCCTCGAGGCAGTGGTGGAGCATGAGGCCGTACGCGATCGCCGTGAGGTCGCTGCCCTCGCGCTTCACGTCCGCGGGGCCGATCGGCACGGTGAACGCCTCGTCCGGCACCTCGCCCGAGATGAGCCGGTAGGTGCGCTTGTGCTCGAGGAACAGGACGGGGTCCGGGTCCGCGATCGCCGAGCGCAGCATCCCGGCCGCGTCGTACGGCGTGGAGGGGACGACCACCTTGAGACCGGGGACGTGCCCGTAGAACGCCTCGATCGACTGCGAGTGGTAGAGCGCCCCGTGGACGCCCCCGCCCCACGGCGCGCGGATCACCATCGGCAGCCCGAAGTCGCCGTTCGTGCGGTACCGCATGCGGGCGACCTCGCTGACCATCTGGTCGAACGCGGGGTGGATGAAGTCGGCGAACTCGATCTCGGCGACCGGGAGCAGGCCGTGGAGCGCCATGCCGACCGCGAGGCCGACGATCGCGCCCTCGGCGAGCGGGGTGTCGATGACCCGCTGCTCGCCGAACTCCTCGAGGAACCCCTGCGTGACCCGGAAGACGCCGCCGCGGGCCCCCACGTCCTCTCCGAGGACGAGGAGCCGCTCGTCGGCGGCCATCTGCTCGTGCAACGTGTCGTGGATCGCGGTGACGACGTTCTTCTCGGTCACGAGGTCTCGTCCTCGGCGTACAGGTGGCGAAGGAGCGAGTCGGGGTCGGGGTCGGGGGCGTTCCAGGCCTCGTCGATCTGCCGGTCCACGTCCGCCTTGATCTCGGCGGCGATGTGCTCCACCTCGCCCTTCCCCATCACGCCTGCGTCGCGGAGGTAGTGCTCGAACTTGTGGATCGGGTCGTTGTGCTTGGCCTCCTCGACCTCCTCGCGACTGCGATACGACCGGTCGTCGTCGTCGGAGGTGTGCGGGAAGAACCGGTAGGTCTTCGCCTCGATGAGCGTCGGGCCCTCGCCGGCGCGGGCGCGCTCCACGGCCTCCTTCATGGCCGCGTAACACCCGAGCACATCGTTGCCGTCGACGACGACCCCCGGCATCCCGTACCCCGGCGCCCGGTCCGCGACGTTCTCGACCGCCATCTGCTTGCCCTGCGCGACCGAGATCGCGTAGTGGTTGTTCTCGCAGACGAAGATCGCGGGGACCTTGTGGATGCCGGCGAAGTTCAGGGCCTCGTGCCAGATGCCCTCGCTCGTCGCGCCCTCGCCGAACCAGCACCCGACCACCGAGTCCTCGCCCCGGTACTTCGCCGCGTAGGCGATGCCGGAGGCGTGCGGCATCTGCGAGGCGATCGGCGAGGAGTGCGAGATGATCCCGAGCCGCCGGGAGCCCCAGTGACTCGGCATCTGACGACCGCCCGAGGACGGGTCGTCGGCCTTCGCGAACAGCCCCAGGAAGATGTCGTACGGCGTCATGCCGGCGACGAGCACGACCGCCACGTCGCGGTAGTACGGGAGCCAGACGTCGCGGCCCCGCTCGAGCGCCCAGGCCGTGCCGACCTGACAGCCCTCGTGGCCCGATACCGGGACGACGAACGCGGCCTTTCCCTGTCGGTTGAGTCGGAAGGACGCCTCGTCGACGAGGCGAGCGGTGACCATCGCGCGGTACATGGAGAGGAGGTCGTCGGCCATCAGGCCGAGGGCCTCGTGCGTCGGGCGGCGCGTTACTCGGGTCGCCACATCACGCTCCTCCGCGGTCGAGTCTAGCATCGCCCCCGGAAGCAACCCGGCTCCTCAGTGGGGCGGTACGCTCCGCCCGATGTCGCAGGACGCGCGCACGCGCACGGCGCTCGAGCTGATCGGCGAGCTGTCCGATCCGGCCGTCACCGAACCCGGCCCTGGGACGCCGCTGGCCGCCATCGGGATCGACTCCCTGGCCTTCGCCGAGCTCGCGCTCGCCCTCGAGGAGCGGCTCGGACTGGACCTCGGCCGCGCCGAGCTAGACGCCGCCGCCACGGTTGGGGAGCTCCTTGGGGCCGTGGAGGCGGCGGGTCCGTCGCGCGGCGCGCACGAGGTGCCGGCGTCGGTCGGCCGGCTCCAGGGGGTCGCCGACGTGCTCGCGGGCGGGCCGCTGCGCTGGTGGCTGGCCGCCCGCGTGACCGGCGCCGAGCACGTGCCCGAGCGCGGACCCGCCGTCCTGGCGATGAACCACGAGAGCGCGCTCGACATCCCGCTCGCGGTGATCGCGTCCCCGCGCCGGATCACCTTCATGGCCAAGCGCGAGCTCTTCGAGAACGGCTTCGCGTCCTGGTCGCTCGAGCGCCTCGGCGGGTTCCGCGTGGATCGGAGTCGCTTCGACCTCGGCGCCGTCCGCACGGCGCTCGCCGTCCTGGCGCGCGGCGAGGTGCTCGGGATGTACCCCGAGGGAACCCGGTCGCCCGGACGCCCGCTGCCGTTCCTGGACGGAGCCGCGTGGATCGCCCTGCAGGCCGGGGCCCCGCTCGTGCCGATGGCCCTGGACGGGATCGATCGCGGCCACCTGGCCAGGCGACCCCGGCGCGCCAGGGTCCGCGTCACGTTCGGGGAGGCGATCCCGGTCGAGCGCGTCGACCATCCGCGTGAGCGTCGTCGTCGAGCCGCCGAGCTCACATCGGAGCTCCGCCGCGCGGTCGAGCGCGACCTGCGCGCGTGACGCGTCGCGGGTCTGGCCCTTCTCCCGAGGTTTGACGGTAGGGTACCCCCCTAGGGTATAGTTTGATCGTGCGCCGCACGAGGAGGGTTTCCGCCGCATGGCCGGGTACAGCATGAACAAGAAGGACCTGCAGGATCGGCTCCGCAGGGTCGAGGGTCAGGTCCGAGGGATCCAGCGCATGGTGGACGAGGACCAGTACTGCATCGACATCCTCACCCAGCTGAACTCGGTGACGGCGGCCATCAAGGCCGTGGGGATGGGACTGCTCGACGAGCACGTCCGGCACTGCGTGAAGGACAGCATCGACCAGGGCAACAGCGACGAGAAGGTCGAGGAGCTGCTCGCCGCGGTGGCGAGGTTCAGCGGGAAGTGAGCGGGGAACGGGGATGAGCGACACGGCGATCGACGACCGGGAGGGACGCGAGGTTCGTCTCGACGTGCTCGGCATGACGTGCGGCTCGTGCGCCGTCCGGGTCGAGAAGACCCTGAACAGGCAGCCGGGCGTCGAGGCCTCGGTGAACTTCGCCACCGGCGAGGCGCTCGTCCGCCTGGCCGAAGGGGCGCCCACGCTCGAGATCCTGCGGCGGGCCGTCCAGGACCGCGGCTACGACGTGCGCGAGCACGTGGACGAGGCCGAGGAGGCCGCCCGGCGGGAGGAGCGCGCGTGGCTCCGTCGACTGCTCGTGGCCTGGCCGCTCGGCATCGCGACCATGGTGCTCTCGATGGTCTGGATGGAGGAGGCGTGGGCGCGCTGGGCGGTCTTCGCGCTCGCGACCCCCGTGCAGTTCTACGCGGGCTGGCCGTTCCTGAAGGGCGCGGCGATCCGCGCGAAGAGCCTCACCGCGAACATGGACACGCTGATCACGCTCGGCACGATGGCCGCGTACCTGTACTCGGTCTGGGCGCACCTCACGAGCCTCGACGAGCTCGGCGCGGGCATGGGGATGGACCTGCCCGACCTGTACTTCGAGAGCGCGGCGATCATCATCGCGTTCCTCGCGCTCGGCCGATGGCTCGAGGCCAGGGCGAAGGGCCGAGCATCGCAGGCGATCAAGCGACTCCTGGAGATGGGGGCCAAGGAAGCGCGTGTCCTGCGAGGCGACAAGGAGCTGAAGGTGCCGGTCGACGCGGTGAAGGTCGGCTGGACGCTGAAGGTCCTTCCCGGCGAGAAGATCCCCGTGGACGGCCGCGTCCTCGAGGGCTCGGCCGCCGTGGACGAGTCGATGCTGACCGGCGAGTCCGTGCCGGTCGAGAAGGTGGCCGGCGACGAGGTCGCCGGCGCCACCGTGAACACCGACGGCGTGCTGGTCGTCGAGGCGACGCACGTGGGGCAGGACACGGCCCTCGCCCAGATCGCGCGCCTCGTGGCCGAGGCCCAGGGCTCGAAGGCGCCGATCCAGCGGCTGGCCGATCGGGTCTCGGGCATCTTCGTGCCCGTCGTGATGGGGATCGCCGCCGTCACGGCGGTCGTGTGGTACCTGATCGACGGGACGTTCGAGGGCGCGCTCGTGCCCGCCGTCGCCGTGCTCATCATCGCGTGCCCGTGCGCGCTCGGGCTCGCGACGCCGGCAGCGCTGATGGTCGGGACCGGCCGCGGGGCGCAGATGGGCGTCCTGATCCGCGGCGCCGAGATCCTCGAGCGCTCCCGCAGCGTGAACACCGTTGTCTTCGACAAGACCGGGACCCTGACCGAGGCGCGGATGCGGCTCACGGACGTGTTCGGGTGCGTTGAGACGCTCGAGCGTGCCGCCGCGGTCGAGGCCGGAAGCGAACATCCGATCGCCCGCGCGATCGTCGAGGGCGCGGGCGAGCGCGGCGTGCCCGTCCCGCCCGTGACCGGGTTCCGCTCGGTCGTCGGGTCCGGGACGCGGGCCGTGCTCGGCGGCGTCGAGGTGCTGGTCGGCCGTCGCGCGTTCCTCGAGGGCGCCGGGATGACCGTGCCGCCCTCCGTCGAGCGCGAGGCGGAGCGCCTGGAGGACGAGGGCAAGACCGTGGTCTGGGCGGGCTGGGGCGGCGTCGCCGGTGGCGTGCTCGCGGTGGCCGACACCGTGAAGCCGGGAGCCGCCGAGGCCGTCGCCGGCCTGCACGAGCTCGGCGTCCAGATCGTGATGATGACCGGCGACAACCGTGTGACGGGCGAGGCGATCGCGCAGCAGGTCGGCATCGATCGCGTGCTCGCCGAGGTGCGCCCGGAGGACAAGGTCGACGAGATCCGCCGCCTGCAGGCCGAGGGCAAGGTCGTCGCGATGGTCGGCGACGGGATCAACGACGCGCCGGCGCTCGCGCAGGCGGACCTCGGCATCGCGATCGGGACGGGGACCGACGTCGCGATCGAGGCGAGCGACCTCACGCTGATGCGCGGCGAGCTGGCGGGCGTCGTGACCGCGATCC
>DAIUEM010000064.1:0-9337 GCA_036845105.1 Actinomycetota bacterium
GGTAGATCCCCTCGCACTTCAGGAGCATGTCCCGGCCGGTCGCCGCGCGCATCAGACGGGACGCGTCGAGCGTCGCCTCGGTACCCGAGTTGCCGAACCGCCAGTACGGCAGGCCGGTGCGCTCGGCCAGGTTCTCGGCGACGATGAGGGCGTCCTCCGTCGGCTGCGCGAAGTGCGTGCCGAGCTCGACCCGCCGCTGCACCGCCTCGACGACCTTCGGGTGCGCGTGGCCGACGACCATCACGCCGTAGCCGTTGTGGTAGTCGACGAACTCGTTGCCGTCCAGGTCCCAGACCCTCGAGCCCTTGCCGTGGGTCACGTAGATCGGGTGCGGCGGCGCGGTCTGCCACGAGGAGGACACGCCGCCCGGCAGGCGGTGGCTCGCCTGCTCCCGATAGGCGATCGATCGAGGCTGCTTGTCGGCGAGCGCCCGCTCCTCGCTTCGGACGATCCGATCGACGCGCTCCAGGTCGATCTCGACGTGGCCCTTCGCGGACATGTCCGGTCCCCCCGCTCGATGGACGTTGACTGGCCGTTCAGTCTACGCGCGTGACGGGGACCCGGATGCGCCGCCGGTCGCCAGCAGGTCGTCGAGGATCTCGCCCAGCGCGGCCACCCCGAGGGACAGGTGGCCGTGCTCCGGCCGCAGCCCCGACCGCGCGGTGGGGACGTGCGCGAGGAGCCACATCCCGTGCTCGAACGGCACCATCAGGTCCTCTCGACCCTGCCACACGGTGACCGGCACCCGGATCCGGGACACCTCGAAGCCCCACGGGCGGACGAACGCCAGGTCGTCGTCCCGCCAGCCCCACACCCCGGTGCGGAACGCGGCGCGGAACGACGCCGCCAGGATCCCGCCCAGCTCGCCCGAGAGCGCCGCCTCGTCCACCGCGGAGATCACCGATCGCAGCTCCGCGACGACGTCCTCGGCACGGACCGTCGCGAGCCCCTCGGCGTTGGTCCGGATCCACTCGAGGTGCGCGTCCGGGTCGCTCGCCGCGAGCGGGTACTCGATCCGGTTGTCCTCCCCCATGCCGGCGGTCCAGTCCAGCCCCTCGGCGTCGTAGGGCGCGACACCGGCGATCGTCGCCGCGGCCGACACGCGATCGGGCAACAGGGCGGCGCACGCGAGCGCGTGGGGCCCGCCTCCCGAGGCTCCGGTCGTGAGGAACCGCTCCACCCCGAGGTGGTCCGCGATCGCCGCAACGTCGGCGGCGCAGTCCGCGACGCTTCGTCCGGGGTGCCGGGTCGAGCCGCCGAAACCCGGCCTCGAGTACTGGATCGCCCGGATCCCACGCTCGGCCGAAGCCCGGAGGAGGATCGGATCCACGACGGCGGCGCCGGGGCTGCCGTGGTGGAAGACGAGCGGCGTGCCGTCCGGCGGCCCGGCGTCGCGGACCTCGAGCACACGGCGGTCCGGGAGCGGGACCTCCAGAGCGGCCGGGTCCATGGCGCTACGCGGTGACGGCGGCCGCGAACGCCTCGAACGCGTCGACCGAGCGCCGCAGGTCCTCGTCGGTGTGCGCGAGCGAGAACGTCCACGGGTCGCCGGCCGGCGGGAAGACCCCGCCGTTCAGCTGGTAGAGCCACGCGAGGTGCGCGAGGGGTCCGTCGGTCGCGACGTGGTCGCGGAAGTCGCGGACCGGCTCGGCCCGGAAGTGGACCGAGCCACGGCAGCGGATCGACACGACCGTCGCGGGCAGGTCGTACCGCTCGACGACGTCGCGGATCCCGCCCGCGAGCACCTGCTCCTGCTGGTCGAAGCGACCGTAGACGTCGGGCGTGAGGATCTCGGCCAGGACGGCCCGCGCCGCCGCGACCGAGAGCGGATTCGCGTTGAACGTGCCCTCCTGCTCCATCGTGCCGTCGACCACGACGCGCATGACCTCCTCGGTCCCGCCCACGGCCGAGATCGGGATGCCGCCGCCGATCGCCTTCGCGAGCGTGACCAGGTCGGGCGTGACGCCGCTCCACTCCACGGCGCCGCCCGGGGCGATCGTCACCCCGGTCTTCACCTCGTCGAACGCCAGGAGCGCTCCGTGCCGGCGAAGGAGCTCCCTCAGCGACGCGAGGTAGCCCTGATCGGGCAGGATCACGCCCGCGTTCATCATGATCGGCTCGAGGATCATGCCGGCGACCCGGTCCCCCTCGTCGGCCAGGATCCGCTCGACGACGGCCAGGTCGTTGTACGGGACGATCCGCAGGGGCTCGGCGTAGGCGGAAGGGATGCCGCCCGTGTTCGCGACCGGGACGGGTCGATCGCGCGGCCCGGCCTCGGCCGGGTCGATCCAGTAGCTGAACGCGAGCCCGTCCGCGCTCCCGTGGTACGCGCCCTCGACCTTGATCACGAGGTCGCGGCCGGTCGAGGCGCGCATGATGCGCACGGCGTCCATCGTCGCCTCGGACCCGGTGTTCTTGAACCGCCACAGCGGCAGGCCGAAGCGCTCCTGGAGGTGCTCGGCCATCACGACCGAGTCCTCGGTCGGCAGGGCGAAGTGCGTGCCGAGCCCTACGCGCCTCCTGACCGCCTCGACCACCTTCGGGTGCGCGTGGCCGACGATCGTGACGCCGTAGCCGTTGTGCAGGTCGACGTACTCGTTCCCGTCGACGTCCCAGAGCTTCGAGCCCTCGCCGCGATCGCCGTACAGCGTGTACGGGTCGAGCGCGTGCCACGCACACGAGACGCCGCCGGCCAGCGCCTTCCCCGCGCGCTCGGCGAAGGCCAGGGAGCGCGGCCAGCGCTCGGCGAGAAGCGCGACCTGCTCCTTCGTCAGCTGCTCGACCCGGGCACCGTCGACCTTCAGGGTCATCGCTCCTCCCGCTCGGACGCCGGTCGAAGCATAGGCCGGGCGGGTCGGAGCGGCTAACCGGTGACGGCCGAGGCGAACGCCGCGAAGTTCTCGACGTACCGGCGGGCGTCGTCCTGCGTGTGCCAGACCGAGAGCGTCCAGGTCTCCTGCTTCGACCACGGTGACTTGAAGACGCCGCGGTTCTGCTGGAACAGCCAGGCGAGGTACGTGATGCGCTCGTCGACGCCGATCGAGTCTCGGTACTCGCGGACCGGGGTGGCCGAGTAGATCACGGAGCCCTTCGCGCCGACCCCGGTGACGTACGCCGGCAGGCGGTGCTCGTCGATCACGGCGCGCAGGCCCTCCTGCATCGCGGCGTCGACCGCGTCGAAGGTCGCGTACGCGTCCTCCGTGAGGACCTCGGTGAGGGCGGCACGGCTCGCCGCCATCGTGAGCGGGTTGCCGTTGAACGTGCCGGCCATGTCGTACTCGCCGCGCACGACCGGTCCGAACAGCTCCTCGGTCGCGCCGATCGCCCCGCACGGCGTCCCGCCGCCGATCGCCTTGGCGAGGCACTCGATGTCCGGCGTGACGCCGAAGACCTCGACCGCGCCTCCGTAGGCGATCGTGGCGCCCGTCTTCACCTCGTCGAACGCCAGGTACGCGCCGTGCTCGTGGCACAGGTCCTTCAGGCCCTGCAGGTACCCGGGCTCGGGCATGATGACGCCGCAGTTCATCATCGCCGGCTCGACGATCATCCCGGCGATCCGCCCCTCGTTCTCCTGGAACGCCCGGCGCGCCTCGTCGAGGTCGTTGAACGGCACGACCCGGACGAGGTCGGCGAACGCACGCGGCAGGCCCATCGCCTGCGGCACGGTCACGGGATGCTCGCGCGGGCCGATCTTCTCGGGGTCGGGGACCACGCTGAACATCAGGGAGTCGTGGTGCCCGTGGTAGGTCCCCTCGATCTTCAGGATGATGTCGCGCCCGGTGTTCGCGCGCATGAGGCGGACCGCCTCGAGCGTGGCTTCCGTGCCCGAGTTGCAGAACCGCCACAGCGGCAGCCCGAACCGGTCGGCGAGGTTCTCGCCGATCACGTCGAGGTCGCGAGTCGGCTGCGCGAAGTGGGTGCCGTTCCTCGCGGCGCGCTCGATCGCCTCGACGATCCTGGGGTGGGCGTGGCCGACCACCATCGCCCCGTAACCGAGGTGGAAGTCGATGTACTCGTTGCCGTCGATGTCGAACAGGCGGTTCCCCTGCCCGCGCTCCACGAAGATCGCGTGCGGCGGCGAGTCCTGCCAGCTCGAGGCCACCCCGCCGGCCACATGCCGCTCGGCCGTCTTGCGGTACTCGAGCGAGGCCCGGTGCTTCGGCTCGAGCTTGGCCTCCTCCTCCTCGATCAGGCGGTCGATCCTCTCCAGATCGAACGCGACCGTCTCGCGAACCGCCATGCCGCTCACTCCCCCACCGTCGTTTGAATGGCGGTTCAAGTATGCCGGACGGGCCGGTCCGCAGGCAACCGCCCGACCCGCTGCCGGTACAATCGAGACGCACGTGGTGGCCGTAGCTCAAGTGGTCAGAGCGCCAGGTTGTGGTCCTGGAGGCTGGGGGTTCGAGTCCCCTCGGTCACCCCAAGCCGACCGCCGTCGCTTGTTACACTGCGGCGGGCCTCTAGCTCAATCTGGCAGAGCAACGGACTCTTAATCCGCAGGTTCGGGGTTCGAGTCCCCGGGGGCCCACCAGCGATCGTCGTGTTCCGGGTGATGCTGGACGGAACGGCGTCACCTGATCCTTGACGCAGTTCCGGGTGATCTTGACACCGGCTCCGGCTGATCCTTGACGGTGGCTCCGCCTGATACACGACACTCCCCGATATGTCGGTGGAGCTGAGTGTCGTGGAGCAGCGGTACCAGGCAGTGCTCGCGGTGATCCGCGATGGTGTTCCGATCGGGGCGGCGCGGCCTGAGGCCGGAGCCTCAGAGCTTGACGAGGTCGGGCGGCGCCGGCTCGGACTGCTTGGGCTTCGGCGACCGCGCCTTGGGGGCGGGCTGACGGCGCTCGAACGTGAGGGTCAGGGACGCGGTCGCGTTGCCCGTGGCGAAGGCGACCCGTCCGTCCCGAGTGACCGACAGCCCGACCTCCAGGCGCTGGAGGGCGACGCTCCGCCTCGCCCGACCGTCCTCGAACAGCTCGATGAGGGCGTCGCGGACGGGCACGAGCTGCGCGCTCAGGCTCTCGAGATCGACGCCGGCGTGCGGCACCGTCTCGACCCCCTGGGTCGTCAGCTCGACGATCGGGTATTCGTTCGCCATCCCCCAGGCCTCCCGAGCCATGGGGCCTTCCTCTCATCCGCGCCGCTGGGCGTCAAGCCGGGAGAACGCCCGACGCGCGGCGTAGGACGGACGGAAGGATCTGCGACGCGGCGGGGGAGGCCATCCGCCACCCCCGGACGTGCGGAACCACACGCCGTCGGCGTGTGGTTCCGGGTCGGTCGCGGCTCGCTCAGCAGGCCGAGATCGCGAGGTGTTGTCCGATGCGGTGGATCTGGCCGTCCACCACGTTCAGGGCGTAGTAGAAGACCTCGTCGTAGGGCGTCGTCGCGTCCGACAGCTCCGTCAGCGCGGCGTGACGGTTCGGCGGGACCTCGCACACGCCCATGAAGTGGATCTTCACGTCGCGGGCGACCGGGACCGTCCGCAGCAGGTCGTTCTCGTTGCGCACGTAGACGAACAGGTACCGTGCGTCGCGGCGCTGCATCCCGTCCTGGACGGCGGCGCGAACGGCCTCGTCGTGCTTGAAGATCTGGATGACGTCGACGGTGATCTCGCCGCGCTGGATGTCGACGTCCCGCACGAACGTCGGGTACACGCCGTCCTCGAGGGCGTACGGGTCCGGCTTCGGCTCGGGCTCGGGCTTCGGCTCGGGCTCGGGCTTCGACTCGGTCGTGGGCGACTCGGGCGCGGGCGGCGCGGTGGTCGGCGGCACGACCGTCGGAACCTCGCGAGGGGCGATCACGACGACCGAGCCATCGGGCTCGCGGTCCGAGGACCGGTCGATCGTGGCGGCGACCACGACACCGGCCGCCGCGAGGGCGAACGCGAGCGTCCCCGCGACCACCAGCACCGAGCGCCGGTAGCCCCGCCCGTGCCTCGAGCGCTTCGGCGTCTGCTCCGACTGGGTCTTCATGACGTCTCCCTTGCTGAGGGGGCTCTCCGCGGCGCCTTCGGCGCCTGTCCGTGTTCCTCAGCGCTGAGTCGATGGTGCGCTCGGGGGGAGGCGGATACCATGCGCGAGAACGGCATGCTTGCGTTGCCGAGGGGAAGGTTTCCGTCACCATGAGTGACATGCCAGGCACGGGACCCGTGGCGTGAGCGATCACCTCGAGGTGTGGGTGGAGGACGCGCGCGAGCGGATGCCGCTGGAGGGCGAGCGACTCACGATCGGGCAGTCCTCGACGAACGACCTCCCCCTGCCCGTCGACCTGACGGTGTCCCGGGTCCACGCGGTGCTCGAGCGCGTCGCGTCGCGCTGGTGCGTCCGGGACCTCGGCTCGCGCAACGGCACCTTCGTGAACGGCGAGCGGATCTGGGGCGAGCGCCCGCTCCGCTCGGGCGACGAGATCCGCGTCGGCGGCGTCCGGCTCGTCCCGCGCCTGGAGGACGCTGGAGTCCGCGAGGACGAGACGGTGGCGGCGGACACTGGTCCGTACCTCACCCGCAGGGAGCGCGAGGTGCTCGTCGCACTGTGTCGTCCGATGTTCTCCGGCGAGGTGTTCCGGGAGCCCGCGTCGATCCGGCAGATCGCGGCCGAGCTCGTCGTCAGCGAGGCCGCCGTCAAGCAGCATCTGTCCCGCCTGTACGACAAGTTCGACGTCCACGAGCGCGAGGCACGGCGGACGCGCCTGGCGAACGAGGCGATCCGCCGCGGCGCCGTGAGCACGGTCGAGATCCTCGATCGTCGGACCCGCGACGCCGAGGGATAGGCCGCACCTCCACGCACCTCGCCGCCCGGTCGAGCATGATGCGCAGGATGGACGTCGATCCGCTCGTCGGACGCGAGGTCGCGGGGTACGCGATCGAGTCGGTGCTCGGCCGCGGCGCGATGGGCGTGGTCTACCTCGCGCGACAGCGCTCGCCGGACCGGCGGGTCGCCCTGAAGCTCATCAACCCGGCCTTCGCCGACGACGACGCGTTCCGGCGCCGCTTCCTGCGCGAGTCGACGGCCGCCGCGGCGATCGACCACCCACACATCCTGCCGGTCTACGCGACCGGCGAGGCCGACGGGCTCTTGTACATCGCGATGCGGTTCGTCGAGGGCCGCGACCTCCGCGCGATCCTCCGGGCGTCGGAGGCGATGGACCCCGATCGGGTCGGCACGATCGCCGGTCAGCTGGCGGGCGCGCTCGATGCCGCGCACGCGCGAGGGCTCGTGCATCGCGACGTGAAGCCGGGGAACATCCTCGTGGTCCATGATGCGACCGCGGACGACACCGACCACTGCTACCTGACCGACTTCGGCGTCAGCACATGGATGACCTCGTCGGCGGGGACGCTCACGTCGACCGGGCAGATGGTCGGGTCCGTGAACTACGCGGCGCCCGAGCAGATCGAGGGCAGGCGCGTCGACGGGCGGGCCGACCAGTACTCGCTCGGCTGCGTGGTGTACGAGTGCCTGACGGGTCGAGCGCCGTTCTCGGGGCGGACGACGGCGGGGACGCTCCACGCGCACCTCCACGAGGAGCCGCTGCCGCCGACCTCGCTCCGTCCCGTCCTGTCGCCGGCGGTGGACGCGGTCGTCCGCCGAGCCCTCCAGAAACGGGCGGAGGACCGGTACGGCTCGTGCCGCGCGTTCGCGCTCGACCTGCGCTCGGCGCTCGCCGGCGAGCCGGTCGAGCCGACGATCATCCGGGCCGTCGAGCCGGCCCCCTCGGCACCCTCGCCGCCCGAGCCGCGGCGGCGCCGGACGCCATGGGTCCTGGCGGCCACCGTGCTGGTCGCGGCCGCGGTCGTCGCGGCGATCGCGGTGCTCGCGATCGGTGGCGACGGCTTCGGGGGTGCGTCGCCCTCGGACCAGCCGACCCGCTCGCCCACCTCGAGCGCGCCGCTGATCCGCACCGGGATCCAGGTGACCGCGTCGAGCACGGCGCCGTCCTCGACCGACGCCGCCGGCAACGTCGTGACGTACCTGCCGAAGAACGTGATCGACGGGGACCTCCAGACGGCGTGGCGGACCCCCGGGGACGGGAGCGGGGAATCCCTCACGCTCCTGTTCGACACGCCGGTCCACGTCGTCCGGATCGGGCTGATCCCGGGGTACGCGAAGACCGACCCCGAGACCGGCGTGAACCGCTTCGAGCAGAACCGGATCGTCCGCGAGGTCCGGTACCTGGTGCGAGGGACCGAGCCCACGACGCAGACGTTCAGGGCGGCACCGGTCCCCCAGTTCGTCCGCCTGGGGGTCACGACCTCGCGGGTCACGATCGAGATCGTCGAGACGTCCGAGCCTGGGGGCCTGGACTACACGGCGGTCTCCGAGATCTACGTGTACGGCCTCTCCGGATAGGCACCGCCGGCCGCCGGGGCCCTCCCGAGGCGGGCCGGTCGCCCCCTCCACGGCCACCGGGTTCCGCGCACCATGGTGGGCCGGAGGTGGAGACCCATGCGGCACAAGGCATCCGTTTCGCTCGCGATCGCGGTCCTGCTCCTCGGCCTGCTCGCACCGTCCGCCGGTGCGCACTACCGGTCCCACCGCGACCCCCGCGACACCGAGGGACTGGACGCTCCGCGGTCGAGGATCGACATCGATCGCGTCCGACTGAGGATCGACGATGGGGACGCGGTCGTGAAGATCACGACGTACGGAGCCCTCGCCGGCTGGGGACGGTTGCGCGTCGAGTTCGACTCGCGGGGTGGTCCTCGGATGAATCGCTATGCCGACGTCTGGTGGGACGAGGCGAGCGGCGGATGGCTCGAGCGAGGCCTGTTCCGTCGCGGGGGTGACCTCGTCGGCGATCTCCGCGCGCGCCGGGGAGAGGACGCCCTGCGCCTGCGGTTCCCGAAGGCCTGGCTGCGAGCGACCCGGCACATGCGTTGGCGCGTCACCGCGACGCTGCCGACGGCCGATGGCCCGCTCGTCGACGACGCTCCCGACACGGGCTGGTACGACCACTAGCTGTAGGTCCCGCCTCGACGGGGTCCTCGGGCGCCGGCTCGCCGCATCCCAAGAGGGGGCGAGGCGCCCCCGCGGTCACGCCGCGGCGGTCTCGAGCACCGGCACGATCCGGTCGAGCGCCCACCGCAGCTCGTCCTTCGTGATGCAGAGCGGCGGCGCGAGGCGGATCGTGGTCTCGTGCGTGTCCTTCGCGAGCACGCCCTCGGCCATGAGGCGCTCGCACGCGGCGCGCGCGGTGCCGGCCTCGGCCTTCAGGACGATGCCGACCCACAGCCCCTTGCCGCGGACGAGCTCGACCGTCGGGATCGCGCGATCGCGGAGCGTGCCGATCAGCCACTCCCCCAGCTCGGCCGAGTTCCGCTGGTACTCGCCGGTGT
>DAIUEM010000065.1:0-9308 GCA_036845105.1 Actinomycetota bacterium
TGCACCGACGAGCCCCGACGATCGCGACCGCGCGCTCGGCTTCGGGCAGCCGTCCCCCACGCACGTACAGGAGCAGCGGCGGGTCGTGGATCGTCCGGAGCTGCGGCGGGTACTCGGGGTCGTCCCACGCCACCGTGCGCGCCCCGCAGCGGTCGAGCGCCGTCTCGATCCGCTCCGGTCGCAGGAGGCGGGCGTGCCGCTGGTCCTCCTCGCTGCCGAGCCGGCCCCGGGCGACGAGGCGCAGGCACGCGCTCGCGGTCGGCGCCTCCGCGGCGGCGCGGATCAGCGTGGCCGGCCGGAGCCCCGCGAGCGCCGAGAGCACGATCGCGGCGCGGCGCTCCCGCTCCCCGGCGGTGAACCCGTCCGGCCACACGGGCCACGGATCGCGCGCGCGGTCACCCCGCACGCGCGAGACCCTCGTCGACGAGGTTCATCCGGTACACGAGCGCCTCGGAGACGTGGTCCGGCAGGACCTCCCCCGCGCCGCCGAGGTCGGCGATCGTCCGCGCGACCTTCAGGGCTCGGTCGAACCCGCGCCCGGTGAGCGCCATCCCGTCGACGGCGTTGGCCAACCGGTCCCACGCCGCCCGGCTCACCGGAGCGACCCGCCGCGCGAGCGGCCCCGGGAGCTGTGCGTTGCAGGGGTACCCGGTGCCCGCGTACCGGAGCCGCTGGAGGGCCCGTGCCGCCTCGACGCGCTGCCGGATCGGCGCCGAGGCCTCCCCCGGCGCCTCGTCGAGCAGCTCCTGCTTGGTCAGCCGGGGGACGAAGAGCTGGATGTCGATCCGATCGAGCAGCGGCCCCGAGAGCTTCTGCCGATACGTCTGCAGGCGGTCGTCGCGGCAATCGCATCGGCGTCGCGGATCGCCGCGGAAGCCGCACGGGCACGGGTTCGCGGCGGCCACGAGCGTGAACCGGGCGGGGAACTCGACCGAGCCCGCCATCCGAGAGACGACGACGCGGCCGTCCTCGAGCGGCTGCCGCAGACCCTCGACGGCGTCGCGCCGGAACTCCATGAGCTCGTCGAGGAACAGCACGCCGTGGTGCGCGAGGCTCACCTCGCCTGGCCGCAGGAACGTCGAGCCGCCGCCGAGCAACGCGGCGAGCGAGATCGAATGGTGGGGCGAGCGGAACGGCCGCTCCTGCCGCAGGCTCCCGCCGTGGAGCAGGCCCGCGACCGAGTGCAGCTGGGTGACCTCGAGCGCCTCCTCGCGCGACATCGCGGGCAGGATCGTCGGCAGGCGGCGCGCGAGCATCGTCTTGCCGGCTCCGGGCGAGCCGACGAGCAGGACGTTGTGGCCGCCTGCGGCGGCGATCTCGAGCGCGCGGCGCGCCTGCGCCTGCCCGCGGATCTCGGAGAAGTCGACCGCGTGGCCGACCGTGCCGCCGTCCGGCGGGGCGGCCTCGGACGCCGACGGCGTCCACGTGCCGCGGAAGAAGCCGACGACCTCGCGGAGCGCGGGCGCCGCGACGACGTCCAGGCCCTCGACCAGGGCGGCCTCGGCCGCGTTGTCGGCCGGGACGACGACGCCCCGCAGGCCGGCGCGCGCGGCGGCCATCGCGACCGAGAGCACGCCGGGCGTCCCCACGAGCGTGCCCTTCAGCGAGAGCTCCCCGGCGAACGCGTACCCCGCCACGCGGGGGGCGGGTACCTGCTTCGACGCGACGAGCACGCCCATGGCCACGGGGAGGTCGAGGCCCGCACCCTCCTTGCGGAGGTTCCCCGGCGACAGGTTCACGACGACTCGCCGCAGCGGCCACTCGAGGCCCGAGCTCTCGACCGCGGGACGGATGCGGTCACGGGCGTCCTGCACCGGGGCACCGGGAAGCCCGGTCAGCGTGAGCGACGGCAGACCGCGCCCGATGTGGGCCTCGACGGCCACGGGATGACCGTGGACGCCCACGACGGTGACGCCGAAGACCCGCCCGTACACGACCGGCGGACCGTAGCGCGAGGTACCGACATCACCCCTCCTTGAACGTCGCGTACCACACGCGCTCGGCGACCTCGACGAGGTCCTCGCTGACGCGCGAGAACCGCCGGTAGAGCTCGCGACGGCCCATGACCTCGGGCAGGTCGTCGATCTCGAGGAGCGCGGACATCGCGCCGCGGTACACGCGCTCGAGGTTGCGCTGGCTCTTCACCGCGGCGTCGGCGGCGTCGGTCGCCGAGCGCCCGTCGCCGTCCTCGCGTCCCTGCGGCCCGAGCCGCGCGAACGCCTCGGACAGGTCGCGCACGCCCTCGGCGAGCAGCTCGCACATCGCGCGGACGTGCTGGTCCGGCCCCATCCCCATCACCTCGGCCTCGCGGACGGCGTCCTTCGCCCCGTTCATGACGCCGTCCAGGCGGACGGACATCGTGTAGATGTCCTCGGCGTCGATCGGTGTCGTGTAGGCCTCCGTCAGGGCGCGGCGGAGCTCGCGCTTGCGGTCGTCGGCACGGTGCTCGCACCCGCGCACGACGTCCGCGGCTCCCGGGTCGCCGGCCGCCCAGGCCACGAGGGCCTCCACCCCTTCGATCGTCACGTCCGCCTGCTCCCGGAGCATGCCGAGCACGTCCGGCGTCTCCGGCAGGAACCACGACCTCCGCGTCATGCGAGCCACCTCCACAGGGGATACGAGACGACGGCGAGCGCGCCGGCCGCGGGGATCGTCGTGATCCACGCGACGCCGATGTCGCGCACCACCTGCCACCGGATGCGTCGCAGCCGCCGCCGTCCGACGCCGGCGCCGACGACCGCGGACGACACGACCTGGGTCGTGCTCACGGGCGCGCCGATCAGCGATGCTCCGACGATGACCGCCGCCGAGCTGGTCTGCGCCACGAGACCGTCGAGCCGCCGGAGCCGGTAGATCCGGCGTCCGATCGTCCGAACGATGGACCAGCCCCCGAACGCGGTCCCCACGGTCAGCGCCGACGCGGACGCGAGCACGACCCACACCGGCGCATCGAGCGTGTCCGTCGTCCCGTTGGCGAGCAGCAGCGCCGCCACGATCCCCACGGTCTTCTGCGCGTCGTTCGAGCCGTGCGAGAAGGCGAGCCAGGCCGACGTCAGCCACTGCGCGCGTCGCACGGGGACGCCGATCGCGTACGCCGCCCGTCGGAGCAGCCGGCGTGCCCCGAGCTCGAGCGCGGCGGCCACGGCCACGCCGAGCAGGGGCGAGATCGCGAGCGCGATCAAGATCCCGAAGACCCCGACCGGACGGCCGTCCTCGATCCCACCCCAGTTCACCGCGTCGGCGCCCGCCGCGACGAGCGCGCCTCCGACGAGCCCGCCGACGAGCGCGTGGCTCGAGCTCGACGGCAGCCCACGGAGCCACGTGACCACGTTCCACACGACGGCCCCCGTGAGCGCCGCGCCGATGACGGGGATCGCGACGTCCGCCGGTGGCTCGACGATCTTGGCCACCGTGTTCGCGACGGCGGCGCCGAGGAGCAGCGGCCCGAGCAGGTTGAACGCCGACGCCATGAGGACGGCCGGCAGCGGTCGCGCCGCACGGGTCGCCACGAGCGTCGCGATCGCGTTCGCCGCGTCGTGGAAGCCGTTCGTGAGCGCGAAGGCGAGCGCCATCCCGACGGACAGCACGAACGCGAGGCTCACGGGGACCGCCTCATCGGCCGGATGATGGCACGACCCAGGGCTCAGAAGGCGTCTTCGAAGATCTCGACGTCCGCGCCGTCGGGGGCGAGCCACACGCTGGCGACGTCGAAGCGGATCGCGGCCTGCGGCGGGCGCTCGGCCGCGAGGAACGCCTCGGCGAGCTGCCGCAGCTTGCGGCGCTTGGACCACGTGACGGCCTCGTACCCGCCGCCGAAGGCGGCGCCCGAGCGCGCCTTCACCTCGCAGAACACGAGCAGCCCGTCGCGCTCCACGACCAGGTCGATCTCTCCGAGCGAACAGCGCCAGTTCCGCGCGACCTGGCGGAAGCCCCGACGGCGGTAGACCGCGAGCGCGGCGTCCTCGCCCGCGCGCCCGCGCTGGGGCCGTTCGTCGGTGGCGGCGTTTGGATGCATCAGAGGGCCGAGGCTAGCTCGGCCCTCCGACATCTCGAGGTCCGTGAGATCAGGTTCCCCGGGCCTCGAGTCGGATCAGTTCGATCGGCGAAAGCTCAGGTTGCAGCCGAAGCTCCTTCACCAGCGCCGGGCTCGCGAGGACCTCCCTCACGGTCACGCCGTCCCATCCGAACGCCTGGGTCCGTAGGAAGTCGGCCGGCTCGAGCCCCGGCCGGTGCCGGAGCACCTGTGCGGTGTCGGCCCGCAGCACGAACACCCAGTCCTCGCTCACCGCTCCGACCCGTTCGACCGGCGCCTTCCCGGCCGCGCCCTCGACCGGGGAGGGTCCGCCCCCCAGGTACGTGGCCCCGACCGCCACCAGCGCCACGCCAGCCACGATCATGACGGGCACGATCGACAGCCGGCGGCGGCGGACCGGGATCCTGATCGCTCCTGCCGCCTTCATCGTCGCCGCCTCCTTCATCCGTCCTCGCCCACGCCCGACGGTAGGCGCGGCGACGAGCTGGGGAATCCGGGGTACCACCGATGTTTGCCGGTCGGACCACGGAGGGCGGCGCTACGCGGAGCCCTCGAGCGGGTCGAGAACCGCGGCGAGCTCGGTGCGGGAGCGGACGCCGAGCTTCGCGTACGCGTGCGAGAGATGACTCTCGACGGTGCGGACCGACAGGAACAGCGAGCCCGCGATCTCACGGTTCGTTCGTCCGGCGGCGGCCAGACGCGCCACGCGCCCCTCCGTCGGTGTGAGCTGGCCCGCCGGCGGAGGGCGCCGACCCCCGATCGACGCGAGCTCCGCGTCGACGCGATCGACCCACGGGGCGGCGCCGACCCGTTCGAAGATCGCCCGTGCAGCCTGGAGCGTTTCCCGCGCGGCCGACTTGAGCTTCGCGTGCCGACGAACCGTGCCGAGGACGAGCAGCGTTCGAGCCCGCTCGAACGGCGCGTCGACGGCGCGTGCATGCTCGAGCGCGGCCTCGAGCTCGTCCGCGGCGCCGGCATGGTCGCCCCGCGCGGCCGCGAGGAGGCCGCGCGCCCTGCCTGCCAGACCGAGCGCGTAGATGTCGCTCGGCATGGCCTCGACCGAGTGCAGGACCCCCTCCGCCTCGTCGGCCCGGCCGAGCTCGACGAGGATCTCGCAGAGGTCCGCCACGAGCCGCCACACCGTCCATGGTTCGCGGATCCGGGACGCCATCAGCCGGTCGTGTGCGTCCTCCAGACATCGGGCGGCGTCCTCGAGATCTCCGGCGACGAGGTCCACCGTCCCCCGTGCGACGATCGCGTCGAACTCCCGCAGGCCTCGGAACTGCTCGGCATGGGTCCGAACGGAGGCGAGCGCCTCGGCGACGTGGCGGTCGGCGTCATCGAGATCGCCCCGATGGGCCTCGATCGTCGCCAGCCTGCACGCCGGCACCGCTGCCGGGTACCCGATCTGCAGATCGAACTCGTACATCTCGCGCCAGTACTCCAGGGCCGCGTCCCAGTTGCCCGCGGTGGCCTCGAGCTCGCCGAGGTTCAGCAGCATGTCCGTGAGGCTCATCTCGTCGCCGTGCGCTCGGGCGGTCGCGAGGATGTCCTCGTAGATCCGCCGGCCCTCCTCGTACCGGCCGCTCGTCCAGAGCTCACCGGCGAGGATCCATCTCGCCCCGTCCGTCGGCGTGAGGAGCCGAACCGAACCCTCCAACACAACGGCCCGGTCGAGGAGCTCTCGGTCGACCGGTGTGCCGGAGTACTCCTGCGCAGCACACAACGCCCCGACCGCACACACGAACGCCTCGTCGTCGCGCGCCTCGTCGGCCAGACGCACCGCCGCTTCCGCGTGCCGCACGGCGTCATCGAGATCGAGCAGGTCTCGCGCCACCCAGGTCGCCAGGACGTGCACCTGGCTCTGGATCGCCGGCGGGGCGTCCTCGGCTTCGGCTTCCCCCAGAACCTCGGCGGCACGGGGAAGGTCCCGGTAGAAGAGCAGGCGCCCGAGCCGCAGGAGGGCCGAAGCTCGGTCAGGCCCCGGGTGGACGACGGCGAGACACTCCTCGACCAACTCCACCGCGCGCTCATGACCGCCGGCCAGGAAATGCTGATCGGACGCACGCATCATCAGGTGACCGATCGTGTCGGCGCGGTCGGGCGACGTGAACCGTGCGGCTTCCTCGAACAACTCCGCTGCAGCGATCGGCGCTCCCCGCCCCGCGGTCCGCTCCGCCTCGGCCTCGAGCGTTGCGGCCACGGTCTCGTCGGGAGGTTCGGAGCCGAGGGCGAGGTGGTGCGCTCGTTCTTCGGCGTCGGGGATGGCGGACGCGAGGCGGCGGTGGACGGTACACCGGCGGGCCGTCGACATCGCCGAGTACGCGGCGGCCGCGAACAGCGGGTGGACGAACCGGACAACGTCGTGTTCCGAGACGAGGATCTCGGCGCTCTCCGCATCGGCGAGGTGCCGGAGCGCTGCGTCCCCACCGAGCATCGAGGCGAGGATCGCGACGGACGGCCGCGCGCACGCGCTGGAGATCTCGACGATCTCGCGCGCTCCCGCATCCAGGCCTGCGATCCGCGACCGGACCAAGTCGCGAACGTCGGCGGGCACGGGGATCTCGTGATCGGTCCAGTCGCACGACTCCTGCATCGCGCGTCCGACCTCGATGGCGTAGAGGGGATTGCCCCCGACCGCCTCGTGGATGCGACGGATCGTCGGGTATGGCAGCGTCACCCCGAAGCGCGCGACGAGCAGCGATCCGATCGCGCTCGGTGGGAGGGCGTGGATCGCGACGTGACGGAAGCGCTCGTCCCGCAGGGCAGCCCTGAGGTGGAGCGGGTCCGACCGACCCTCGATGAGACGGCCGCATGCCAGGAAACCGACCGGCTCATCCCCGAGCCGTCGGGCGCAGTACTCCACGAGGAACGCGCTCTCCCGATCGAGCCACTGCTGGTCGTCGATCGCGATCAGGATGGGCGAGCGCTCCGAGAGCGACCGCAGGACGCCGAGCGTCCCCGCCGAGACCGCCCTTGGATCCGCCCTCTTCCGGGATGGCGCGGAGCGGAGAAGCGCGACGTCGAGGGCGGAGCGCTGTGGCTCCGGGAGCCCGTCAAGCTCAACGTGGCCGACATCGCGGAACAGGTCCATCCACCCCGAGTAGGCCATCCGCGCCTCGGACTCGGCGGGCCGGCAGCGGAGGACGCGGATACCGCTCCGCTCGGCCCGGGCGATCGCGGCCTCCCACAGCGTGGTCTTCCCGATCCCCGCCTCGCCCTCCAACACGAGGGCGCGAGGACCGCTCGGGAGCTCCTCGATGAACGCGTACGACTCAGCGAGCTCGGCCTCGCGTCCGACGATCTCGGGCATCGGGTCCTCCCGTGACCATCGTGTGCCGTCGACCCGATCGTCGCAAGGTCGGTCAGTCGGGGAGCTGCAGGCCCTCCTCCCTGCGGAGCTCCTCGACGTTCACGTCCCGGCGGGTCATGACCCGGACGCTGGAGACGAACCGAGCGGGACGGAACATGTCCCAGACCCACGCGTCCCCGAGGTCGACTCCGAGCCAACCGTCCGGTCGTTCGTGGATCTTGACCTCGTTCGCGAGGTAGAAGCGACGCTCCGTCTCGACGACGTAGGAGAACATCGGCAGGACGTCGCGGTACTCGCGGTACAGCTCGAGCTCGCGCTCCTCCTCGAACCGCTCGATGTCGTCGTCGTGGTTCATCCGTCCCCCTCGCCGTCGTCGTCGTAGTAGCCGGTCGCGAGGCCCTTGAACGAGAAGCGATGGATCGGCGAGGGCCCATGCCGGCGGATCGCGTCGCGGTGCTCCTTCGTCCCGTAGCCGCGGTTGTGGTCGAAGCCGTAGACGGGGAACCGCCGATGGTAGCGCTCCATCATGCGGTCGCGCGTCACCTTCGCGACGATCGAGGCCGCGGCGACCGAGGCCGTCACGGCGTCCCCCTTCTTGATCGACAGGTTCGGCATCGGCAGCCGCCGGATCGGGAAGCCGTCCGTGAGCACGTAGTCGGGCTCGATCGACAGGGTCGTCACGCAGTGGCGGAGGAGCCACAGGTTGGTCTTGTGGAGCCCCCGGCGGTCGATCCGGGTCGGCATGCACCGACACACGGTCCAGGCGACGGCGTCGCGGACGATCCGCTCGTAGCCCTGCGCCCGCTCCTCGGCGGTGAGCACCTTCGAGTCGGCGATGCCGTCGAGGTCGAAGCCCTCGGGCAGGATCACCGCCGCGGCGACGAGCGGCCCGGCGAGCGCTCCTCGCCCGGCCTCGTCGACGCCGGCGATGCGAGCGAAGCCCTGCTCCCGCAGGCCCCGCTCGTACCGCCCGAGGTCGATCGTTAGCGCAACCACCCGATCCGCGACGGTGGCCAGATGACGACGAAGGCCTCCCCCACCACCTTATCCCTCGGGATGAACCCGAGCCCGAACCTGGAGTCGTTCGAGTTCAGGCGGTTGTCGCCGAGGACGAACAGCGTCCCCTCCGGCACCGTCTGAGGGCCGTAGTCACGTCTGTCCGGACGGCCGGTGAGGTACAGCTCCGGCGTCAGGACCCCGTCCACGTACAGCTTGCCCTTGCGGATCTCCACGGTCTCGCCGGGGAGCCCGATCACCCGCTTGATGAAGTCCTCGTCCGCCGGCCGCGCGAAGCCGAGACCCTCGGACAGCCAGTGCAGGAAGCCGCCGACGACGCCGCGGTCCGGCTGTCGCGTGGGGTCCGGGTCCTCGAACACGACGATGTCCCCTCGCTCCGGCGTGTCGAACGCCTTCATCACGAGGACCCGGTCGCCGGGCTCGAGCGTCGGCTCCATCGAGCCCGACGGAATGAAGAAGGCCTGGATGAGGAAGGTCTTGAGCACGAGCGCGAGCGCGAACGCGACGACGATCAGGACCGGCAGCTCGCGCAAGAACGCGAGCGCCCCCCCACCGTCCTTGGCCTTCTCCTGCTTGCTGCCCACCAGAGCGCGGGCCGCGTCGGGCCTGGGCCCCGCGGCGAAGACGTCGGCGGGGCGTGCGCCGGACGTGGGGGGCGGGTTCGGCCCGGTGGTCGGGTCCTCCGCCTCGGCCGGCTCGCCCGAGCCGGTCCGCCGTTCCACCCGCCTAGCCTTGCGCCGGTTCGTCGTCGCCGGCGGCCTCGGCATCAGGGGCCGCGGCCTCGATGTCCTCGGCGTCGGCCTCGGCGTCGGCGAGCTCCTCGGCGCGCTCGACGGGCTCGAGGTCCTCGCCGGCCTCCTCGGGCTCCTCGACCGCCAGCCCGGCGGCGACGGCCGCGGCGTTCACGGCGGCGAGGTCCTCGCCCTCGATCCGGCGCTCCTTGAT